>DATAQX010000420.1:0-4616 GCA_036264455.1 Silvibacterium sp.
CTCGAATTCATTACGGATAACCTGCACCAGGACCTCCATCTGGCGGAGATCGCATCGGTTGTGCGACTGAGCCCATTCCACTTCGCTCGGCTGTTCAAAGCCGCTACTGGCCAATCGCCATATCGGTATCTTCTGGACCAGCGTCTGCGCAGTGCAAAGGATTACCTGCGATCGGGCGATTTGCCGATTGCAGAGATCGCTGCCCAGGTTGGGTTTCCTAATCATGCTCATTTCTCTCGTGCCTTTCGAAAGAGGGAAGGAATATCTCCCACTGCCTGGAGAGAGACGCAGCAGCTCTGATTTCACGCCCGTTCGCAACGACAGCATTCCCGACGTCGTCGAGACCATCGGGGCGCAAACCCGGGGACGGACGGAACAAGTTGTCCCCAGGAAGCTGCTTTATTTTTTGCTTAATTAAAGAATGAGTATTCCCTTGTCAGCGCTTCGACCTTGCGCGCTGCGTGCGATTCTCTGAAAAAAATTAGGAATAATCATTTCGGCTAGGTGTTGAAACTACATGCGGCTTTTTTGTGCAAACCCACTTGTTTGGATACCGCGCTTATGACCACCCCAACCCAACGCCTGCTCTCCGATATCCAGGCCCTCGCTCCCGAAATCACCTCCCGCATCCCGGAGATTGAAGCCGGACGGCGAATCCCAATCGATCTGGTGGAAGCGCTGAGGTCGACCGGCATGTTTCGCCTCTTCGTGCCGCGCAGCTATGGCGGCTTTGAGCTCGAGTTTCCAGAAGCGCTCAAGATTATCACTGCGCTCAGCAGAATCGACGGCTCCGTTGGCTGGACCGTGGGCATTGCCAGCGGCGGCAGCATCTTTGCCTCCATGTTGCAGCCGGAGGTCTACCGGCAGATCTACGGCAATGGCCCGGACGCAATTATGGCCGGCTCCGCCGCGCCCAGCGGAACGGCCGAGGCGACAGCTGGAGGCTGGCGGGTCAGCGGGCGCTGGCCCTTCGCCAGCGGCTGCCAGCATGCTGACTGGATCGCCGGCTTCGCTGTCATGACCCAGGCCGGAAAGCCGCTTCCCGGCCCGGCCGGCGAAGGCGGCCCGCCGCTGGTCCGAGGTTTTGCCCTGCCCGCGAGTGACTGGCAGATCGAGGACACCTGGCACGTGGCCGGCCTCAAGGGCACCGGCAGCGACCACGTGTCGCTCAGAGACAAGCTGGTCCCAGCCGCAAATTTCTTCGATGTCGCCACCGGCGTGTCGCATCTTCCCGGCCCCCTCTACCAGACGGTAACTGAATACCTGCCGCTGATTCATGGCGCCATGGCCACGGGCATGGCCGAGGGTGCCTTGCATGACCTGATCGAGCTGGCCAATACCAGCCGGCAGCAGCTTCGTGCCCCTGCGCCCCTGCGCGACTCGGAATTATTTCAGGCCGAGCTTGGCCGAATCTCAGCCGACCTGCGTGCGGCTCAGGCCTTTCTCGATGCCCAGGTTGCCGGCCATTGGCGCCACGCGCTGGCCGGAACCTTGAAGGATGACGCTCTCCTCGCCCAGGGTATACAGGCCGCGATTTGGATCGCCGCCACGTGTATCCGTGTCGCCGATGCCTGCTTTACCTTGGCCGGCAGCGTTGCGCTTTATGAGACCTCGCCGCTGCAACGGCGCATGCGTGACCTCCACGTCGCAGCCCAGCACGCTGCCGCCCAGCCGCGGAACTACGTAAACGCCGGCAAGCTGCTTTTAGGTGACACCACCGCCAAATCGCAGGTCGTCGCCATGAAAGCGGAGCCTCGCCCAGTCGAGCGCAGGCGGCGGGTTGGAGGCGCTTAGCTGTCAACCCGCAACCTCCTGAGCTTTCCGGGACGAAATAACCACCATCGGAATGCCGCCCCCGGCAGCGGATGGACGAAAGGGCGCAACCAAGGAGTGAACTATCGTAGCCAATCCGCTTCGCGGAAGCCGAAACCGTCTTTTCTAAGGAGGAATGAAAGCTCGGCTGAGTGAGGGCTTAACTTTTCAATCGAAGTGTGATGAAGCTGCTTCGTTTCCAGAGAAGCAAGAGATGAGGAAGAAGCATGATGAATCGGCGGAGTTTCCTGGCCGCAGCGGCGGCTGCGGCGTTCGCTCCTGCAACGCTTGTTCGCGCGGCCGAAACGAAGCGAAAAGTGATCGTTGTGGGCGGAGGACTGGCGGGTCTCTCCTGCGCCTACGAGCTTCGCAAACTGGGCTTCGAGGCGATCGTTCTTGAAGGGCAGGGACGCGCAGGAGGCAGGGTCCAGACGCTACGCGAGGATCTTGATTGGGGACTTTCGGCCGAGACCGGAGCGACACGCATTCCGGATACGCACCATATGACGCTGGATTATGTGCGTGAGTTTGGGCTGACGCTGGAGCCATTTAAAGGCGGCGACCTGGCCGATGTGCTGCATCTGCGCGGACAGAACTACGTGTCCGGACATGGCCCGGAACCGGATTGGCCGCTGCAGTTGACTCCGGAGGAGCGGCACCTGGGCCGCGGAGGCATGGCGAAGCGCTACATGGCTGGGCCGTTGGAACTGGCGAAGGGTAGCGAGGATTCGCTGAGCGTACCGGGCCCGATCCTGGAGCAAGATCATTACACACTGCGGCAGTTCCTGGAGAAGCAGGGGCTCTCCCGCGATGCGATCGAGCTCGTCACGTTAGGAGGCGATAAGGCGGTTAGCGCTGGGCTACTACTGCTGGTGGAACTCAATGAGCAGGTCACCCGCGAGTACTTTCATATACGTGGGGGCAACGACCAGCTTCCGGGGGCGTTGGCGAAGCAGTTGGAGTTGGGCGGGGCGATTCGATATGGATGCCGGGTGACGAGCGTTGGGCAGGATGACAGCGGCGCGTGGGCTGTCATGGAACATGCCGGTGGTCATGAGACGGTTCGGAGTGATTATGTTGTGTCGGCGCTGCCGTTTTCGGTGGCCAGGAATCTGTTTGCGGACGCAAGGTTGTCGGCTGAGAAGCAACGCGTGATCCGGGAGCTGCAGTACTTTCCAGTGGACAAGATATTTCTGCAGATGCAGAAGCAGTTCTGGAAGGCGAAGGGGCTGAGTGGGTTTGCGAATACCGATCTGGTGTCGGAGAGATTCTGGGCGCTTGGGCCAGAGTCGCCGGAGCAGCGCGGCCTCCTGTTGTCGTATGTCATTGGAGAGAACGCGGCAAAGCTAGACACGATGGATGTGCATAGCCGGGTGCAACAGACCATTGCCGAAGCCGAGATTGTGTTTCCGGGGGCACGGGAACAGTTCGAGGCGGCTCGAGTGAAGAGCTGGAGCGAGGATCCGTGGCAGCGCGGCGGTCTTACGTCGTTTGGTCCTGGCGAACTGAACTGGATTCCTGTCAATGCTCGCAGAGAAGGCCGGATCTTTTTTGCGGGTGAACATACGTCCCGATGGAATGGGTGGATGCAGGGTGCTATTGAGTCGGCGCATCGGGTAGCGAAGGAGATCAGCGCGTGAAGTTGAGATACAAGCCACCCTTGTCCGCCTGTATAAAGGGCAGCCAATCGAGGAGATAGCAACGTCTCCCATCTCCGGAACGGCCACCGCTGGAAAACAGGATAAGATTGCTGGCGCGGACACGAAGATAGCGGAGGGAAGAAGGTAGATGGTGGCCGAGGTCGGAGTCGAACCGACATGCTGGCAACTGCGTAAGAAAATGTGTAAATTTCGACTTTTTCTTACAAAATCAGCCTCCGCCCGACTGATCACCCTGGGGAATCTTTTTGGATTGATTTTTGGGGAAGACGCTAGATGGTGGCGGGTATCGGAATCGAACCGATATGAGATTGCTCTCGGAGGTTTTTGAGACCTCTGCGTCTGCCAGTTCCGCCAACCCGCCAACAATAAAGATTGTATCGCAGAGGTATGCTGAGCGTCGTCTTTATCCAACGCTCAATCCTTGCGATAGCTCTATGCCCACAGACTGAGGCTTGTCCTTTTCGCCTAGCTCCTGCTGCGAGAGGGCTGTCGCCTTGGTCACATCCCGGCTCAACTCTTGCCCGAGTGTCTTCGCATCGTTCGTGTACATCTTCACGTCGAATTGAGCACGCGAGACGGAGACATAAGCCATGCGGCTATTCAGCAGCTCACCGTGCGCCTCGGCAGAGTCAACGTGGATCAACACGCGGTCGGCGGTTTGGCCCTGGCTGCTATGGCTCGTCACCGCATAGCCGTAGTCCATATGGGGATGCTGCCGCGCGTTGAACTCGACCTCGCGGCCCGAGTCCATCTTTAGCTTTAGATTACCGTTCTTGTCGATGTTCTCCACCGTCCCCAACTCACGATTCGCCAGCTTCTCCGCATGGTACGGAGCCGTGAGCTGGACACGCTCACCCTGGGCGAACGTGCGCTCAGCATCGCGGTAGACCGTCACTCCCTGCAAGCGCCGGGGATCGTAGCTCAGCTCTTCGCCACCGTACCGCTTTACCGTGACCGTGTTTGTCTCTCGATCCGTGGCTGTGACGCGGGCATACTCCCCGGCCTGGATTTCGAGTGGCTTGCTCCCTTTCGAGTAACGGAGAACGTCGCAGTTCTCATAGTTCTGTGCGTGCTGCCGGTCCGCGCCCGTCATGTCCTGCCGCGCATATAACACATGCACACGATGCTCTTGCCCACTGACCT
>DATAQX010000454.1:0-6725 GCA_036264455.1 Silvibacterium sp.
TGCACCATAGACGATGTAGGCCAGAACGCGGGTAGCCAGAAGTCCGAGGATGAGCCCGGCCGCTGAACCGAAGGCGAGCAACCTGAAAGGCCGGCCCAGCGCTGCCTGCAGCACTTCTTTGCGCTGCGCGCCAAGGGCCACGCGAATCCCAAGCTCGCGCAGCCGCTTGCTGACGGAGTATGCCGCCATTCCAAAGATGCCGGTAATCGACAGCACGGCGCCCATCAGGCCGAGCACCCCCAGCGCCAGCGTCGCCATGCGCGAGGCAAACAGAGCACTGTCGTTCAGCTGCTTGTCCCACATCTGGATGGTTACGGGCATTCCCGGATCCAGTTCACTCAGCGCGCGCTTGATGGCCACGCTCACCTGCTGCGGATCGCGGTCCAGGCGCACGACGAGCGTTGAATCGGTCATATGCGTTCCGCGGGCGTATGCCGATTGCATCGTCGGCAGAAACATCGCCGGCTGTGGAGCTTCGGTAACGCTGGCATACTTTCCGTCTTCGACAACACCCACCACCTGAATGCGCTTTCCGTCTGCTCTCTTGAAGTATCCGCCCACGGCGTTGGTTGTTGAGCCAAGGATTCGGGCCACGAACTCCCGATTCACCACCGCTACGCGCGGCGCGTTCTCGTCGTCATGCCAGGTAAACTCTCTCCCCGCCAGCAAGGCAGTCCGGGCCGCATCGAAGTATCCGGGAGAGACGTTGTAGATCATGGCTTCAGCAGCGGCCTTCGAGGGCCTCAGGTCCGCCGTCTTGTCGGTAAAAACATTCGCCGTGTTCGCGCCGAAATACAATGGTGGCCGGTCAACCGATCCCACCGCCTTTACGCCGTGAGTGTTCTGCACCGTATCGATCAAGCGCTTTTGCATTGCGGGCACACTCTCGTTGGTGTAACCGGCTGTACTCAGAGAGGCACCTACCAGCATTGCGTTGCGCGGTTCGAATCCGAAATTGCTGTGTAGCGAGCGGATCAGGCCGCGCACGGCGACCATGGAGGAAGTGACCAGCACGGCACAGATCGCGATTTGCGCTACGAGCAGCAGATCGCGAACCGTGATCCGCCTTCCTACTCTGCCGGATAATCCCGACTTGACGATCTCATACGGATTTGTACGGAGTATTTGTCTCACCGGCACTGCGCCAAAGAGGAAGCCGCTCACCAGCGCGAGCAGCAAAGCGACCAGATAGACATTCGAATCCGGGTTCACGGGCACAGTCATGTTGGGCGCCACGTTCGAAAGCGGCCGCCATGCGCTCAGCCCACGCAGGAGCAGGACGCTGCCCGCTAATCCGACGGCGCCTCCGACCAGGGAAATCAGCACTGCCTCGGTAAAGACCTGGCGCAGGATGCGTCTGCGGCTCGATCCAAGCGCGAGCCGCAAAGCAATTTCCCGCGATCGGTCAGCTGCGCGTGCGGCAAACAGGCTGCCCAGGTTGGCGCAGGCCGCCAGCAGGATCAAACCTGCCAGCAACATCAGGCCGGTGAGAAATTCCCGCATCGGGCCGCCCAGCCAGTCGCCGGCCAGTCCGGGTCTCGTGAGGGAAAAGGTCATATGGCTATCGTCTTTGGGGTAGGTCTTTTCGAGAGACGAGCCGATCGAGTTGAGATCGGCAACAGCCTGGGCCGGAGTGACGCGCGGCTTCAGATGCCCCATCACCATCAGAATGCCGCGGTTGCCACGCTCATTCAGGACGTTCAGTCCCTCCACCTGTTCCTGGTTCACGATCGGCACCCAGAAATCGGGAGCGAGAAACAACAGGGTTCCCTTAAAGTCAGGGGGCGCTACGCCGAGGATGGTGAAAGGATGCTTGTTCAGCTGAACAATGCGTCCCACCACGCCACGATCGTCCTGAAAATGGCTGTGCCAATACCAGTAGGTGAGCACGATATAAGGAGCACTGTTGGGACCGTGCTCATCGGAACGGTGAAAGAAACGGCCGAGGTAGGGCTGTATGCCCAATGCGTCGAAATAGTTCCCCGTCGCTTCCAGAAGCCAGACGGAGGAAGGATTGTTACCCGTGTCCAGGGCGGCGCCGGTGACGTTGTAGGCCACCAGATCTTCGAAGCTGCGGTTGCGGTCGCGCAGATCGAGATAGTCGGGGAACGAGTGATTGATGGCCTGATCGCTTCCGCGCTCGATGGCGTAGAGGCTCTCCGCCCGAGGCACATTCAGCGGACGCAGAATCAGGGTGTTCATAATGCTGAAGACCACGGCGTTTGCGCCGATGGCCAGGGCCAGCGTAAAGACGGCAACCAGGGTGAAGCCGGGAGACTTGCGCAACATGCGCAGGCTGAAGCGGACATCCTGAATCAATGTCTCGATGAAATTGGCACCGAGCGCTTCGTGGGATTCCTCGCGGTATCGCTCGTAGGCTCCGAACTCGATGCGCGCGCGGCGTGCGGCCTCGGCGCGGGAAAAGCCGCTGCGCTCAAGATCGTCAGCACGAAGCTGGATGTGCGAGCGAAGCTCCTCCTCCATGTCGCTCTCAACTTGAGACCGGCGAAAAAACTTAGCCGCAACAGAACGAAAGTACGCCACGAATTTCATCGCTGCTCCTCCGCAGTGGTGGCTTGCTCTTTCCATCGTTGGGCGTTCACGCCCATCAACAGAAGCCACAGCATCGGCAAACCTTCCCCAACAAGTCCCACGGCCGAGTTGTAAGGGGAAAGAGACTTTGCAAGCGGCGCCGACAGATAAACCAGCCAAACTAAACCGGCAAACGCCATCAGCACGCCGAGAAATCGAGGCATAAAGGTCGACCTGAAAATGAGATAGCCGATCAGCAGGCAATAAAGTCCGTGAAATGTCATACCTACGTTCACGCCCCGCGGCTGCAACCGGAGAGCCTCAAAGGCGAGGCCCACGAGCTGGAAGCCCACCGCAAGCAAAGCAAGGCCTGGGCTCACCGGTCTGAAGATGGCATAAAGCAGCAGCGTCACCACCGCATAAGACAAGACGGGGATGGCGATGGCCGCCGGGACGGCCAGCCTGCCGGGAACGATGAACTCAGCAAATACCGCTACCAGTATGGCGAGCAAATAAAAGCTGCCGGCAATTCTGGCTATGAGGCGCGGCGACGCTTCTCGCATTCGTTCGACCGCTGCCGCCGTGCTCATGCGTGTTCCTCCTTATCTCCGGGAACGAAACCAGGCGAGGATTCTCATACTTCCTCCAGCTGCGCAGTAAGTGCGGAGCCGATGGCCGTCGCGAGGCGATTCCAGTTGTCGGTCTCTTCACGCAGACGCTTGCGGCCAGCGGTGGTCAGTTCATAGAACTTGGCGCGGCGATTGTTCTCTGACGTGCCCCAGCTGGCCTTGAGCAGTCCCTGACGGACGAGGCGAAACAGACCGGGATAGAGAGCGCCCTGTTCGATCAGCAGGGCATTGCCGGAGATCTGCCCGATGCGCAGGAGGATGCCGTACCCATGCAGCGGGCCGAGTGAGACCGCCCTGAGGATGAGAAGATCGAGCGTGCCTGGAAGAAGTTGAGCCTGGTCGGCCACAAGCCCTCCTAAGATGGTTAGGAGACTAGCGCGGTCTCTCCTAAGCTGTCAAGGAGAAACAAAAGGGGTAGGCTCACGCAAGCAGATGGATGCGAAGATTGGCGGCCGCTCCAGGAAACTGCAGGTCCCTCCGCTCCGCTACGCTCCGGTCGGGATGACAATCCTTACGTAGATGCCCGTTCAGATCAAGGGGCGGCAGGGCGCTTGACACGTGTCTTTTAGGGTTGATATCAACGTATGTGTCAAAGCTGATTCTCGGAGGAAACTAAACGAATGGAGCATCATCCGGTTGTATCGCGGGAAGAGTGGCTGGTTGCACGCAAGGAGCTGCTGGCGAAAGAAAAGGAAGCTGCAGATTTACGGGACAAGATCAACGCCGAGCGCCTGGCTCTGCCATGGGTAAAGGTCGAGAAAAAGTATGTCTTTGACACGCCCGCGGGAAAGAAAGTTCTGGCCGATCTTTTCGATGGCCGCGGTCAGCTCATGATTTATCACTTCATGTTTGGGCCGGGCTGGGAGGCTGGTTGTCACGGTTGCTCTTTTCTATCCGATCATATCGACGGAACCCTGCCTCATCTCAATCATCATGACGTGACGTGGGTCGCGGTATCGCGTGCGCCGCTGGCCGAGATCGAGGCATATAAAAAGCGCATGGGATGGCGGTTCCCGTGGATGTCCTCGTTTGGCAGCGATTTCAACTTCGACTATCACGTTTCCTTTACCAAAGACGAGCTGGCAAGCGGAAAGGCCGTGTATGATTTCACCGAAGCGCCTGTTCCGGCGAATCCCGCCGACAGCGAGATGCCGGGCCTGAGCGCTTTTTCAAAAGATGAGGCGGGCGAGGTCTTTCATACCTATTCGA
This sequence comes from Silvibacterium sp., assembly GCA_036264455.1. Taxonomy (GTDB): domain Bacteria; phylum Acidobacteriota; class Terriglobia; order Terriglobales; family Acidobacteriaceae; genus Silvibacterium. The sequence continues at coordinate 4,371 of DATAQX010000454.1, forward strand.
CCTACGGTCGAGGCAGCGACGAGCTCGTCGGCACACTGATGATTCTCGATCGCGCACCGAAGGGCCGGAACGAAACGAGGACCATGGATTTCGTTCGCCGTCATGACGAATACGAGGACGCGCCCAAGGTGTATGCCTGATTTCCCGTCGTATCTCCGGTAAATCTCGAAAGGAAAACGGCACCATGAAGCTGCACACTTATCTCAACTACGGCGGAAACTGCGAGCAGGCCTTCCGCTTTTATGAGCAACATCTCGGCGGAAAAATCACCTTTATGATGACCCACGGAGAAATGCCGGGTGCGCACAACATCCCGCCGGGCTGGGAGAAGGCTGTTCTGCACGGCCGCATCACGATCGCGGGCACGGAGTTGATGGCCAGCGACATTCCGGCTGAGCAATTCAAGCCTATGCGCAGTGTCTATCTTTCACTGGGTGTGGATAGCAGTGAGGAAGCGGAGCGCCTCCACGCGCTGCTCTCCGAGGGCGGTGAGATCTTCATGCCGATGCAGGAGACCTTCTATGCTTTCCGTTTCAGCATGCTCCGGGACAAGTTCGGCACATCCTGGATGATCATCCACGAACGTACTATGCCGTAGAGCGCTTGAAGAGCTGCGCGATGCATTGGTCTTCGGCCGCTCCGCGGGCTGCCGCTTATGCCTCGGCGAACTGAACGATTACCTTGATGTCGCTCGGTTCGCGCTGCAGGGCATGGGCGAAGTTTTCGGGGGGCTCGCGCCTGGTTACCAGGCGGGACAGCCAGGTGCGATCGGCGCGGGCCAGTGCCTCGCCGGCCTTGTACCAGTGGCGTTTGTTCGCATTCACGCTGCCCACGACGACTTTATTCCGTAAGACAGCTTCGGTCGCAACCTCGGCGGTGGACAACCTGCTGGTGAAGCCACCGCTTCCAACGCCGGTAAGGCAAACGATCCCACCCGATCCCACAATCTGGATGCAATCGTCGATGACTGCTCCTGCGCCGGTGCATTCAATGATGATGTCCGGATCGAATCCAATGTCCGCCGCTCTGCCTAAGTGGTATGTTGCGCCCAGGGCACGGACCAGCTCGGGCTTGGGCCCCGATTCGACCCGGTCAAGCACATGAACATCCAGCCCTCGCTGCGTTCCGATAAGAGCGGCCAGGAGGCCGATGGGCCCAGCGCCGGTCACGAGCACGGTTCGCGGTTCCCAGAAGGAACGCCGGCCAATGACTGTTACCTGCTCCCACGCCTTGGCGACAACGGTAGTCGGCTCAAGCAATACGCCTAGCAGGCCGAGGGAGCTGTCAACTTTAATGGCATAGTCAGGCTCGATCCGCCAGCGCTCCGACATGTAGCCGTCAATCTGTTTGATGCCCCGCTCGGTGTACTGGCCGTTGCGGCACATGTCCCACTCTCCGACAGCGCAGTTGGAGCAGGGGACAGGATCAGGACGGCGGACGATGCCCACCACGAGATCGCCTTTGCTGAGGCGACCTGCGGGGTCGGGCTCGAGGACGCGACCCAGTGACTCGTGGCCCAGCACGAGCCGTGTTTTGCCGGGCGGAGCCCAGCCGTATTTGCCTTCCACAATTTCGACGTCGGTCCCGCAGACACCTACGGCGATTGCCTCCACGAGCACTGAGCCTTCGCGCGGGTCAGGCTCCGGGATGTCTTCGAGAGATGAGCTTCCTGCCTTTTTGGGTTCCACAGTAATCGCCTTCATCTGGTTTCTCCTGTGTGCCGGTGCTCCTGTGTGCGCGTGCTCCTGGGGGGCGCGTCGAAAAGCCAGGGATACGCGCGAGCCATAATACTCCGAGGAATTCTCAGGAGTAGAAAAATCAGTTGGCATTGAACTTAGGTGCTCCAGTTGTGGTACCAGCGAAACGCCGACGAGAATGTATTCGGGCAAGTCCAACCCGGGGTACTCATTTCGACAGTCTGTTTTTTACACTGTGGAGCAGCACAACACGGGAAGTCATCGAGAAAGGTGCAGGATTTGTGTCACTGGCCACCAAACCGCCGCAGACGCCATTTGCCGGGTTCCGCAAACAGATTCTCAAGAAGCCCAATCGGCTGCCCTATGGATCAGGCGCAAATGCGTTTCTGACGAGTCGACCGGCAATCCGGAAGTTTCGGGAGGGACCATACCCCGGGGCCAAACTTCCGTATCGCCGACTAACCGCTCGCCGCATCATCCGGAGAATTCTACGTGGCACAAGGATTTGATAGACTCTGGTCAAGACGCAAACTGACGACAGTCGAACATACATGAAATGATCGCTTTTGAAGTGACCGCTGCGAATGCCCTGGGGCTCGCCAGCCTTCCTGAGGAGCCTTTGGATGAGTTCAGCGACGAAGATTTCTCCTGTTTCAAC
>DATAQX010000490.1:0-27635 GCA_036264455.1 Silvibacterium sp.
GGATCTGACAGAGTTTCCACGATAGATGCTGCGAATGCCTCCGCCTCATGCCGCGCTACACGACCATTCTCGCCGTCGATGACGTAGCTGATCTCCGGAGGATGAGTCGGCAGATCGGTAACGAGCAAGGGCAGTCCAGCCGCGAAGCTGTCCACTACAGCCAGACCAGCCGTGCCGGACAACAAGAACATGTCAGCCATCTTGTAATACAGGGCGCTTTCCCGCCCAAATTTCGATCCCAGATAATGAATCCACGGCTCGCCGACGATCGCATTTTCCAGCCACGAACGTTCAGACCCGTTGCCGATCACGACCAGATGGAATTCCGGACACTTCTGTTTCACCAGACGCGCCGTTTCAATCAGAAGGGGTATCGCCTTGATCTCACCAAGCATTCCGCAATAAAAGCCGATCCTGCTCTCGCCGGTCCCGGTCAGAGCGACTTTCGCATCGCGCACTTCATCCTCTGGGATATCCTCAATGAGCTTTCTCAACTCCGTGCTGTCAGTCGCATTCTGGACATTTGTAATTCGATTTCCTGGCATGCCCTCGCTGCGTAAGTATTCCGCGATTGATTCGGTGTAAGCGAACCACCAATCCACGCGAGTAAAAAAAGGCCTCTTAAGCGATTCCGCAAACTCAGAACGATTGGGATGTTTGTTGGGGCCAAGACCCCAGAATGCAACCCGCTTAAGTTTGAGCGCCGACATCAGCAGAAGCAGCGGATTGATCAGGTACTTGACCTCAGGCCCGATAATGACCAGATCAGCGCTGAATATTTCCTTCCATACCGGTTGATAGATAAACCGATTAAAAAACCAGAGTCCCGCTACCTTGTGCCCGACGGGAAAGGGAAGGTCCACGCTGTCTTTGCGGAGGGCGTGCTGGCTGTTCGAGTTGCTGTAAGCCACTTTCAGCTCGATGTCATCCCGTCGCAGCGCGGCATAAAGACCCGTAAAAAACGGGACCCGGTAGTGTTTCATCTCCGCCTGGATGATCAGCACCTTTGGCATCGTCTATCCTTAAACCTTATTTTCGTTTCTTTCGCGTCGATTTCTATGCTGGATCTTTGCAAACTATGTTCGTGATCCAGAGCCTGTTAACAGGCCCTAGTCGCCAGCAGCCAGTGCCGGCTTATCTGTCACCAGTTCTTCCTCCTCTTCAAGAACAGGCGATTCATAGCCTCGCTCTTCTATTGCCACAGAGAATATGACGCTCGAATACAGGATCCAAATGAGTTGATTGGGGGTGACAATCGAACCTTCATCCAGTTGATAGAAGAAGGTTACGCAGAGAAACGCGAGCGGCCACAGGAATTCTCTCGCTGTGTCTCTCCTGACCAGGAGGACCGCTCGCTTCATGGCGATCAGGTAAGCAGCAAAGTAGAGCACAAACCCTGCTCCACCGAGCTGCAGCGCCAGATCGATATATCCGTTGTGCGCGTGGGGCAGATTGTCCCACTGGATAGCTTCACGTACTAACCGGCCGGGCCGGGAGTTCGGGCTCCAGAACGCGGCGTATCCATAGCCCCAGACCGGGCTTTTTCTCACAAAACGAAGCGATTCTCTCCAGATAGGCACGCGTCCGGTCATGTTTGCGTCCTTGCCCACCATCGCCGCGCTCTTGTCGGCATGCTGCACGGCATAGGTAACACCAACGATACAAACCACGGCGACAGCAAGCGAGAGCAGGAGAAGGTGTGCTCGAGGCCAGCGCAGCGCCCGGAAGCCTACAAACAAAACCAGCATGGTGCTCATAATGAGCAGGCCGCCCGCCGAGTGCGAAGCGACAAGCAGCGCCATCACCATCCCCACAAGGATCGCGACAACCAACTTACTCCGCCGCGTCGGCTGAGGCCGGCTGAGAAGCGCGATTCCTGCGAGAACGATGAGGCGCGCCCAGGTGTTCTTATTTGTGACGATCCCATTCCACGCCCCACCAGGCTCATAATCCAGATTAGGAACGAAGCCCGGAAAGAAGACCTGAGCGATCACTCCCAGCACCAGTACAAGCGCCAGAACCATCCAGATAAGGCGCAGCTGTTCCAGAATTGTGAAACGGCGAGCGAAGTCAAGTCCGATCACTGCCGACAGCAGGAGAGGAATGCTTTTTGCCAAAGTTACAGGCGGGTCCGCCGACCAGCGGACGGAATATACCGCAAGCAGGAGCAGCAGCACAAAGCACTTATTCGATAAGACAAGATCGCGAACCTGACGATAGCGGGGGATGAGACGGAGGATGACGACAAGATAGATACCAGCCCACAGCGCTTTCATCAGTGGCGATCCTTGAGGATCGGCTCCGCCCTTGCCTACGGTAAAGGCTTCCATCGCGCCGCTGGAAAGAAACAGCACGCAAAAGAAAAAGAGTTCAGTCGCGAATTTGCGGGAAATTTTCATGCATGATGCCCCGTCATAAAAGATGGGCCGCGCAAAAGCGATCTTGTGAGCACGCAACCACCTGAAATCTTCTGGATCTCCTCCACTGTCTTCACTCTAATCCCACCACGGAGCGGACGAAAAACGCGTCAGTACCCAAAACGCCGGAGCGTACTCCAGATCGTCGCCCTGAGGAGCACTTCGGACCTTTGCGGCAAGGCGAGATTTCGAACGAATGACTGAACACGCTGCTTATACCCTGACTCCAATCCACCACTTGCCCAATGCGCTCCGAGTCCTCGCGAGAAGACCTTCAGAGCCAGACGTTGCAGAATAGGCCACTGCTCATAAAGCCAGATGCCGGTGATCAACTCGAGCTGGCCGCTCAGATGCTTCTTGTCTGTAGATCTCATGGTAAAAGCATTGCTGCTGTGAACTCGCATCAGCGTGAGCTCTTCATCGGCCATCCATCCTTCGTCGAGGACGAGCGCGACCCATTTGATGTAGGCGTCACTGGAGCAGCCGGTTTTCAGCCGTATCAGCTCCGGCATCGGAAAAATCCGTTCCAGAGTTGTTCTTCGAAATGACAGGCCGGAGAGTGCTGTTGGAACGTAGGGTGGCTTGCCCGCAGCAGTGATAGCCCGCGCGTCCCACTTCCCGCGTTCATGGGTTGTTGACCAAGGATATCGCTTCCCCGTTCCGTGATCGAACTGGCGCACGACATCGAAGCACCAGCCCAGACTCGGATTGCTGACCAGAATCTTGACGACGCGCTCCACCTTCTCCGGCTTGAAGAAATCGTCGGCGTCGAGAAGACAGATGACATCTCCCCTGGTTACTGCGAAGCCTGCGTTAAAGGCGGATGCCTGTCCACCATTTTCTTTGAGCACTGCCCGGACTCGATCACCATAACTGGCAATGACTTCGCGGGAATTGTCAGTGGAGCCGTCGTCAACTACGATGACCTCGATATTCGGATAGGTCTGCGCAAGAGCGCTGTCGATCGCCTCACCCAGGAAGCGCGCGTAATTGTAGTTGTTGATCAGGATACTGACCATCGGCTGGTCGTTCATTGCACCGCTTCCTCCATGATCGCCTTCACATCCGGCTGCCTTCGCGACAGGGTGGTAATTGCCACAGCGAGCAGGCAGAGCAGCGCCGCGTCGCTGGCGATACTGGACCATGCAGCGCCAAGCCATGAATACGCCGGGATGATCCACAGGTTAATGAGGATGTTAAAAACAGCAACAGCAATCTGAATTATTGTCCGCAAGCGCTGATAGCCAGCACCGGTAAGAGCATCCGCAAAAAAGGAGTGAATCGTTTTCAGAACGGGCAGGATCGCCAGCCAGCGGAGAGCACTCACCGACCGCTCATACTCCTTGCCCAGGATGTGAGGAACGACTGGCGCAAACACCAACAGTGCAATCGACGCGAGCACCGCGTAGGCAATCGTCTTTGGCAACAACCGCCCCATGAGACGACGGGTCTCTCTTATTCCTCCATGGTGTCCTGCGCGAAAGAAGCCCGGATTAGCTGCAGAAAGAATCGACCGCAAAGGAACAAGACTTACGTCAATAATCCGATATGCCGCACCATAGATACCGGTCGCCGACAGGTCGCCCAGCTTCGCAAGCATCGTCTTGTCGATGTCGTTGTAGACGGTTTGCGCGGACAGGCCGACCGAGAAAAAAACTCCCTCCTTAAGTTCAGGCCAGATCGCGCTCGTCTTCAGAGTGGGCTTCTCAAGGGCCATCAGTCCCCACCCCAGCGCCCCAGCAGCAGTTGCAAAGGTTGTCACCAGATAGATCGCCGCCCAATATTCAATGCTCGGACGACGCACGAAAGCCACTAGAATAGAGAGTCCGATCAGCCGGCTCAGGCTAGACCATATGTTGAGCTGGGCGGTGGCACCGAATCGATTGACGGCCGAGAAGACGAAGCCGCAGAAATCCACGATCCTTCCGAAAATCAAATCCGCAGCAGCGACGAAAAATAGAACACTCCAGTGAAGATTCGCAGGCAGGAGAAAGGTGCTGGAGAGAACCAGAATCAGCGCAGCCGCTCCACTCACTAGTGTGACGAGGAGTCCGTTGCCCCACGACCAGGAAAAGGAGTCCTTGTCCCGGGCGACGTTGCGGATAATCAGATTGCTCGTCCCCAGTCCGACGAATGGCGAAACGATTGCGGCAAAGGCCACGACCGCGACGAAGGCGCCATATTGCGCCGGCTCCAGGCTTCGCGCGATAAGAACAAAATAGGCAGCCTGAATAACGAGCTTGAGCCCATTCCCACCCAACATCCAGAGGGTGTTCTTCGCGATAGCGCTGCCCTGTAATCGTTGCAAATAGCGTTTCATGAACAATCGTTGTTAATTTCGAATTCCTACGCAAGTTAAGGATACGCGGGCGGAGGATTTGCCGGTCCCCTCGGGAAAAGACGATCGCCGAGCCGCAACATCGGAAATTCTACGGCCTGTGTGAACCGGCACGGTGTGGAAGTGGTACGACATAACCGTCAGAATCACAATTCCTCGAACAAAGTCGAGTTGAGTCACTCTGCCCGGCGCTGTCGAACTCTCGGCTTTCGCTCAAGAGGCTCGGACGGAGGCACTACCTGGCTTTCAGGGATTGGCTCGTCCTCAATTATCGCGACTTTAGTTTCCAACTCCATGCCGGTCACCTGGCTGGCTCGGTTCGGCCAGTTCGATACGGTGAGATCGTTCCAAGATTGCCCTTGAAGGCGTGGCTTTCCACCTTGACACCTGCCGTAACGTCATTAATGCCAAGCGAAGTATTCGCTGTTTCGATGCCTGAAACCTCCAGCCCCAATCCGTGACTCTCGAAGACGGCCTTGGTGGCCTTCAGCGGTCCCTGTTCGGTATTGGCAAAGCCCCCGAAGAAGTGGATGGGGCCAACGTCGGGAGCGATAAAGACCATTGGTGTTTTATCGTCGATGCCGCCATTTCCTTCCATATATAGATCGAAGAAATTGACGGCCATGACATTACCGCCTTTGATCAGAATATCAGGGGAACCGTTGCCCGGCTGGTTTACGCTGGAATCATAAAAAGATATGGCGCGCACTTTACCCGGCCCGATCGTAAGAGGAACGCCGCCTTTACTGCCGTTCTTGACGATGGACCCGTTGCTGGTGGCATGAATATTCTCGAACTTCACTCCGCAGCACGCGCTTTCGACGTGCCAGACGTCTCCATAGTAATTTTCACCGAAGATACGCGCGAAGCTGCTCTGGTCGACCGCATCACGAATATGAATGACGCCATTCTGGAAGGTGCTGCCAGCCTGGTTATTCCAGACCGAGAATCCCTCGGCCCGAACATAGTCGGCTCCGATGGGTGAGGCATCGGTGCAGTAGATGGCATCCATTTTCGAGCCCGAGTCTGCTGCGAGAACAATTCGATTGCCGCCGCCGCCGGGCTGATTGCCGATGATGGAGGTGCTGCTGTATTGATAGATCCCGCAACTGGATCCATCGGTGAGATGCCACGACCAGACACCCGTGTCTGGCAGGAGAAGCGTGATGCCAATGCGATCTTTGACACTTGCGGGGCTGCCGAGCCGGATCGACTGGGACATTTTCTGCATGCCGCCTAATTTGGTGGCATCGCATGTGCCACCACCGGCCGAGATAACCGCCACGATGCACCCATTGATCTTCACGCTCGCATCTATTCCCGGATAAGTTGCCGCATTGTAGTTACTTTGTGCGAGTGCAGAGAGATGAGCGAGCGCTGCTAATCCCACCAAGCTGATTGTCAATCGCATAGTACGTATCATCGTGAGCCTTATGTTCGGGATGATGTCTCTCTGTTCAGTCTTCGATGGCGTCTGTTAAGCAGGTCTGTCAACAACCGCATGACTTCCCATCTCATGCAGGCCGGTCCGTTCTGTCACGTGACTTGCATGGGCGTAGATCTCCATGAGCCGCTCGTAATTCTTTTCCGGAGTATGCGTGCTCAGGTAGTAGTTCCGAGCACTCTGCCTCATTTGCCCTGCAGCCTCTGGATGATCCAAGAACTTTTGCAGAGCGGCCGACAATTCCGCGTAATCGCCAGGAGTGAAGAGCAGTCCGGTCCCCTCCGCAAGGATGGTTGCCGCAGTATTGCCGATATTGGCTGCGATCACCGGCAGCCCCATGGAGAAGGCCTCGATTACTACCATCGGATCCCCTTCATACCAGAGCGAAGTCATGAGGAGCGCCTTTGCACTTTTCATCCAAGCGACGATCTCATCCTGACCGACGAATCCTTTCACCTTCAATCGGCTGCCTGCTCTGGAGGCTGCCTGTTCCAGCGCGGAGCGCATCGGCCCGTCGCCCAGCACCACCACGTCCATGCAAAGTGCGCCCGCCGCGTCGGCATCGATCAGCGTCTGCAATCCCTTCTCTTGCGTCAACCGTCCTACAAAGAGCGCATAGTTGCCATCGCCGGTACCTACGCCGCGGTCAATTGCGAAGTTTGGCTTGACGAAGAGTTTTTCCGGCGGAATCCGAAAACGGCCAAGCTTCTCGGCGGCAAACTCTGTGAGGGCAATATAGGCGGAAATTCGCGACGACCACGTGCCGATCTGCTCATGCAATGCCATCGTGAACCCGACGACAGCGCTACCGACATGACTGGAACGATAGCAGGCATGCCGGACACCGGGCAAAAAGGATCGAGATGAAACACATTCCTCGCAAACCCGCCCCGCCCGGTAAAGTGAGTTAGCGGCACACTGGATTCGATAGTTGTGCAGCGTATGGACGACAGGAACCTCCGCTTCAGAACAGGCAATAAATATGGAAGGAGAGAGTGAGGGGAAGAAGTTATGTACATGCACCAGGTCAGGATGATATTTTCGCAGCGCCTCCTGCATCCTGCGCTTACCGCTGAAGGAATAGATCGACTGGACAGCCGCTAACCCGCTGGTGAAGGCGTTCTGAATATGGTCGTTATCGGCCTGAAGCAACTCGACCTGGTGACCGTGCGACCGGAGCAGCCACTCCTCAGCAGCAACGACAGTATCTTCGCCGCCCTTCTGCTGGTATCTGTTATGGACAATCAAAATCTTCATCGATTCCCTTATGTCGCCTCAGGCAATCAGTTTCGGCGGAAAGCCGACACTTACACCCATATCTGTGCCTTTTCTTTCCTGTCACTGTTCAGCCTGTGACGCGCCACGATCTCTTCGTGCGAAGCAGCAGATTCTTCAATCTCTCTGGAATGATTAAGCTGATTCAGTTCATGAGATGCAATCCGGCTCTCTGAAGAAAATCTACTCACTATAAGAGAGATCATCCCGGCACCAATCACAAACAGGAGCCAATCCATGGGCAGGCGAAACCGGATTCGCGCGAAGAACACCGAAGCAAATAGTGCGTTAACCAGATACAGACCTGCAAGACATATTTCTTCCTGCGACATGGGGAATTTTGTGGAAGATGCGATTCTGGCAAGAAATAACAACAGCAGGGGCCCGTAGGTGACTACCATGATGACTTCGCGCCACGAGTGATCCCCGTCAGACAGCGCAGTGCTGCGATCATCCGCGGTTGTCTTATCCGCAAACCCGAAATAATGAAGCAGTTTGGCGCCATAGAGGTGTACAGCCTGCGCCGGATGTTCCTTCACCCACTTCTTAGCGGAATCGGAATAATATTTATTTCGTTCCGGCTCGGACATATACCATCCCTTGGCCGTATATCTGGAAATATCTGCGGACGAGCCTGAGTCCGCAGTTACGTTTTCCGAGTTTCCAAGAAGGAGGTTAACACCGCTGTTCGTGGCAATGAATACGGGTGTACGAAACGCGATGTAATTCCGAACCGACCAGCCGGCGAGGAGAATCACCACCGGGGCCGCGAATGGAAGCGCCATACGTCGAAAGTCTCTCCTCCGCCAGAAAAGCCAAAGCGAGAAGGCGCCAGCCAGGATGAGAAATGTAGGGACGGTCAGGATCAGTGCCGCCCACACTGTTCCTGCGAAAATAGCCTTCCACATTGTCAATGGTTTCTTGTCGAGCAGAAGCCATATCCCGCAGAGTAATAACGCAGCAGCGAGGGTTTGAGGGAACAGAACAGTAGCGCTGTAAAACAGAACGGGATAGGCAAGGCTCAAGAGCACGGCAATCGCCGCAGTAGCATCAGAGCTTACTCTGCGCGCCAATAGAAACACGAAGAGTTGGCTGAAGATCAGTGCGCTCGCATTAAAGAGTCGGAGGGTTGTGTTAGAAGCCCCAAAAAATTGAGGCAAGGCAAGAAACCAGATGTAGCCCGGCGGACGGGAGGCGGTCGGGTGCACGCCATCCAGGGTGAATTGATGCCGTTGAACCAGGTTCTTTGAAAGGGCGACATAATCCCTTTCATCCTGGTACCACAAATTGGGTCCTGCATGGAGGGCGATTGCTATTTCTACCAAAGCAGATAAGGCAATTACAGCTAGTGCAATTTTCCAGCTATGTTTTGCTATCCATTGCATCTTTTCGACTCCTGTAGCAGGTACCCGGACTGGTCCTGATTGCACCGGTACATGGCCCTGTTGCTAGTTGGTCTGCTTCAACCCTGATTGAAATCGAGGATAGCGCATAAAACAGATATCGTTGGCTTCAACGACTACAGCATCAATCCGAGTTCAGCACCACAATCTTACGTCTTGCGGCTGCAGGCTTTCGGAGTCGAAACCCTGCAGCCGCTCCTTTCGCGGGATGCTATGCTGCCGTTCACCCGAATAAGGACTCTGTCATCGGTACCTTCCCCTCGGTGGGAAAGCGGGAAATTTTCGATGCCTGAAGCACTACAAGGAAGAGATATGCTGGATTGAGATAAAGATATCGCCGCCAGAGCCTTTGAGGCTCTGACACGAGTCGAAAGAGCCATTCCAAGCCCATCCGCCCCATCCACTCCGGCGCTTCCTGCGTCAGACCGGCCAGGAACGGGAAGGCGGCGCCGACGGTCAAAATCGGCATGGAAAGGATTCCCTGAAACTCATAAGCGAAGGTCTCCTGACGCGGACATCCGAGACCAACCAATGTGATCGCGGCGCCTGATGCGTGAATCTTGTCGGCGAGCTCGAGCTTCTCGTCAGGTGTGAGCCGACGGAACTTCGACGGCTCGGCGCCCGCGATGATAAGTCCGGGACAGTCGATTTCGAGACGCCGCTTCATCTGGTTGAGAACTTCTGCAGTGCTGCCATACAGATAAATCGGCACTCTTTCCGAGGCGGCGCGAGCACATACTTGCCGTGTAAGGCTCGGTCCCCGGACCCGGTCTGAAAGACCGGCCGAGTGAAGCCAGTTTAAAACCCAGCGGACCGGCTGGCCATCCGGCACCAGAACATCAAAGTGATTAAGGCGGAACTTATGCTCGCTATCAAGTACTCCCGTCATAACTCCATGGACGGCGAGGGCCGAAACAATAGCACTCCGTTTTTCTTTTGCCGCTCGAAATATGAGATCAAGTGTGGCCTCGTAATCGATGGCATTGATCATTACTCCCAGAACGTTTTTCTTCCCTAGATCGACCATGCTTTCCACCTTTCGGAGTTAAGCGCGAAGATCTCTTGAAGTATCTGGGGTACATCATATTGAGGCGTCCACTCGGGGTAATGCTCCTGGAAACGAGTTAGATCGCTAATCCACCAGATATGGTCGCCGCGACGGTTTTCATCGACGTATGTCCACTTGACGGCGTTGCCAGTTATCTCTTCGCAGAGCGCGATCGCCTCCAGCATCGAGCAGTTGCTGTAACGACCTCCGCCCATGTTATAAACTTCGCCTGACCGCGGATTCTTGAAGAACTCGTGGAAGGCTCGCACCAAGTCGGCGCTGTGTATGTTGTCGCGGACCTGCTTCCCCTTGTAGCCAAATATCGAGTAGGGAGTTTCCGTCGCTGCGCACTTCATCAGGTAGGCAAGAAAGCCGTGGAGCTGGGTACCTGAATGATTTGGTCCGGTGAGGCATCCTCCCCGGAAGCACGCCGTCTTCATCCCGAAGTATCGTCCATACTCCTGAACAAGAACGTCGGCAGCAACTTTAGAAGCGCCGAACAGACTATGCGTTGTGCGATCGATGGACATGGTTTCAGGAATGCCCTTGGCGTGGTAGGCGTGCGAAGGTTCTATCTCCCAGCGCATCTCCAATTCCCGAAGCGGAAGATCGTTGGGCGTATCTCCATAGACCTTGTTTGTGGATGTAAAGATGAACGCGGCATCTGGCGCATAGCTCCTGGTGGCTTCCAGCATGACCGAGGTGCCATTCGCATTTACAGAAAAATCCGTGAACGGTTCCCTAGCAGCCCAGTCGTGAGAAGGCTGCGCTGCGGTATGGATAACAAGGTCTATAGAGCCTTCGTAAATTCTGAAGATACGAGAGATCTCCGAAAAATCACGAATATCCGAATCGTAGTGTCGATACTCGCCGATCTCTTTTGTAAGCCGCTCCCGAACCCAGTGAGTGGATGCATCCGGGCCGAAGAACTGGGCTCGCATCCCGTTGTCGATGCCAACAACTGTCATACCCAGTGAAGCAAAGTAGTTTACTGATTCTGACCCGACCAAACCCGCCGATCCTGTGACAACAGCAACACTCATGGTGACGCCTCCCTAGTTAGCGCGATAGACACGCGTTTTTCAACAGTGCAACCAGCTCGGTTGCTCCATCTAAGCCGCTCGACTCCGCTACTTAACGCATGGATTTTCTGCCACTATTTGCTCCTTTCCTTTCATGGGTTGCTCGGTGACCGCAATGCCATGCCGCACAAAGCATGGCTCGGGTCCAATTCGGCAGCGGTGGGATTGGTACAGGCTCGGCGAAAGCTACCGCACAGATCGACGCAGAAGCCTCGACCAACGCCGTAGCCTGACCATTACCTGCCAGAACATTATTTGGAGATATCTGCTACGAGGAAAGACTTTCGCCTCAGAGCGAAGACCAGGGCGGCGGCTTATGGGCCGCCGCTATCTAGGCTGATCTTCTATTGATCGCGACCACAACAGGAATTCCGAGCGTCTCCTCCACCTGGCTAGGAGAATGGAAGGATGGATCGATGTAGTCCACGCTGTATGTTATGGCGATGCTCAGTACCAGAGAGATAATGAAGGCCAGAGCCACCATGTATAGCGGGCTATGCACTGGCAGCACAGGGATTGAAGGCGGTACGGCGATGGCAACATTCTCGATCCGCGTCTTGTCGAATATGTCCGACGTGGATTCCTGCTGCTGCTTCGACAGATACAGCAGATAGTTCTGCTCGTTGGCCTTGAGTTCGCGCTGCAGGTCCGCTACCTGCAGGGACTGATTGCCCAGTTGCACCATCTGGTCCTGGATAGCAGCGACGCTGCGCCGGGTGGCCGCGAGGCCTGCCTGATGAGCGGCAAAATCGCTTTTCGCTTTGACGAGATCTTCCCGCAACCATTCATACGTCGGGTCCCGATCTGTCTCCTGGTTTACGAAGTTCATCCTTTTGGCGTCATCGAGCGCTGCCTGAGCGGCTGCCACTTCCTGATCCGCCTCTTTGACCAATGGGAAGTTCGGGTCGTACTTCAGAAGCAGCTGCGTCCGTTTCGTCTGCGCCGCAAGCAGGGTGCTTCCCAGCTGCTGCTGCAGAATATCCGACGCATTCGTATCTTCCTTGGTTTTCGATCTTTCGGGGGTTACAGTCAATTGCTGCTGGTCGCTCTGAATACGCTGCTGGTCTGCCGCGATCGCCTGCTGCATCGCGTGCAACAGGCCGACATTGTTAGCCAACTGCTGCGCAAGATAGGTGCGCTCTTCGTCGGGGTCGGCAACACCGTGCTTTTCGCCCAGTTCGCGGAGCTGATTCTCTGAGCGCGTCAGCGCATCCTTATAGCCTTGCGCCTGCTGGGCAAAAACTCCGTAGGATCCCTGGGGGCGATGCACCGCCGCATGCTTCTCCAGATATAGATCGCTGAGGCTATTGACCACCCCATATGCGAGAGCCGGATTCGATGAGCTATACGTCACCTCAATGAGATTTGTCTTGGTCGGCGTCTCCACCTTTATCTTGTCAGCGAGACCCCGCACGGCACGAGCCGTACGCTGTTCCTTCGTCTCGCCGGGATGGAGAAGATCGAAGATAGATTTCCCCTTTGGATTATTGAGCCCATTGGCGATAACGACCTTCTCCAGAATGTCGTGGCTCTTGAGCAGCTCTGCCTCGGAATTGATTTCTTCATCGGTGAGCGGTGGGGTGACGCCCATCATCTGTTGAGTCGATGCGGTGGTGACGAGCGGGTCCATGCGCTCGCGGCTGACCAGGATCGACGTGTGAGCTTCATACGGACTTCCCGCCACCAGGCTGAGGATCGTCAGGAGAGCAAAAAGAACCGCGAAGCTGCCGATAAGAACGCGTTTGCGACGAAGTAGCGGAGCCATGATCGCGCGCAGAGAGATGTAAGCGTCCTTGTCGTCCGCCATCGGCCTAACTTTGGGCTGGCGCGTGGTTTGCATATTCTTTTCCTCCTGAATCAAGTATTGTATCGACCGGGTTGCTGAGAAACCTAAGCCTAAGGAATCGGGACATAGCCACCAGCATTAAAGCTGTACGGAACATACTTTCGGAAGTTGGTGATGAATTTCTCGGGCACGTAGACCATATCACCGGGCTTGAGGATAGCGTCCTCGTTCGTGTGCTTTCCATTCAGGACGTCTTTCAGGTTCAGTTTCTTGACTTCGAACCAGTCATCTGAGGTCCGATGGAAGAGAAAGATCTGGGTCTTCGCCGTGGGCGCCAATCCTCCAGCTACAGCGATAGCCTCCGCGACGGTGATATCCGTCCTCAGGTCGTACTGGCCTGGTTTACCTACCTGACCAGAAACAGTGAAGAATGGTTTCTGGTAGTCCTCAAGATCCACATTAATGATGGGATCGTGCAGAATGCCGGCATAGGCCGTTTTTAAGGCTCCAACCACTTCCGGGACTGTCATTCCCTGAATGTGCACACTCCCCGCAGTCTGCAGATTGATGTAACCATCTGGCTGAACGGTGACCGTCTGGTTAAGCTCGGGGGAAAGCGGAAAAGACACAAGAAGAGTGTCCTGATTTTGTACCTTGTACCGCGGATAGCGCTGCTCAAGGTGTGGCTCAGAGGGGAGCGGTGACGCAGCCACAGCTGCTTGCATGTTGGTCCTGCCTGCCACCGAAGCGGTCTGCGCTTCGAGTGTTGTCATACTGATGCAGGAGACAACCACCAAACAGAAAGCAATTTTTTTATGTGAGCTGGACATGTTACCTTACCTCGCAACTTAAGGATGATGCTATCGATGCCGTACTACAGATCCTGAACATTAAAACTTACAACCACGATATCTCTATCTGCCCCGCACGATGGTCCGAAAAGCGCGGATACCCAGATAAGTAAGCATAGGCCAATTTTTAAGGTCACCCCGGCGTAATCGGCGCCAGACAGTGACGATTGCTCCTCCCTGACGCATCCACTTGCGCCTGCGCGCCTGCATTTCGGTGCTGCCGCTTTCCCGCCAAGGGAATGATGCCGCCGTCTCGGAAGGAACCGGCGCTGTCCCAAACGTCATGATATAGACGATCCGCGGTGTCCCGGAGGAGTTGGGAGTGGAGCAATGCAGCGTCCGTGGGAAATGAATTGTGCATCCACCTATAGGGATTTCCGCCTTGACTGCTCTTGCCTTGTCAAACTGCGCGGCACACTCTAAAGCGATAGACTCCCCATCACGGCTTGTTTGCCGATGATCGAGTACGGAGCCGCTGTGGGATTCGGGTAAAAACATGAGGCAGCCCGAGCTCTCATTCACATCTTGCAGCGCTACCCAGATTGTCACCTCTCGATACTCGAACTTTGGATCCCGATAGGCGAAATCCTGGTGCCAGGGGGTCGCCTCGCCACTCTCAGCGCGCTTCAGAATAGCGAGATCGAGAATAAAAGCTGCTCGCTCCCCTAAGATCTGTTTTGCAATACGGTGCGCATTCGCAAAGCACTCAGTTTTGTGCAGTTCCGGCGCATAATTTACAGGAAGAAGGATTTGAGGAGAGTTTGGCTCTTCATCATGGTCGTTGCTGGTAGCCAGCTCCCCATAGGCTCCCTCATTCCACCCAGCCTTCTCCGTGAACAGGCGCTCAAGAGACGCTCTGATCATTAAGGCCTCATCATCCGACGTGACTCGCGGCACACAGAGAAAGCCCTGCTGGTTCACTGACTCAACTTGTTCGTCAGTTAGTTGCATTCATCACCCCAGTGCATTCTTCCAACAGCAGACTGCCTAGATTGGATGAAGAGAACAACCGACCTGTCCTGTTCCTTTGAACCATTATTCATAATTCATAGATTGCTCTTTCCAGAGCTTGCTGCGGATCCTGTAGAACCAAATCCTATGATGTATCGGGAGCCGGCATCTTCAGCGTTCTCCCGGGTTTGTCCGGGAACAACGGCCGTGCTACTGCATTTTGGTCTCGCTTATGGCCATCGGCGCCAGTTTGTCACGTCGGAAATATTCGACTGTCCGGAGGCCGAGATTTCTAAAGAACTCTGTATGCACTTCTGTCAGACGTGAGAACAGAAACGCTCCTGTAATCGCAACAATCATCGCACCAAACACAACTAACCACTTCCAAGCTTGATCCGGCACCATTTTCCATCCGGTTCCCGTGTAATGCATCAGGACCGCCCCGTAGAGATTCAGAATAGGAATGTGGATGCAATAGAGCGAAAAAGAGAAGGCGGCGAGGCCATAGTTCAACTTAGTCCAAAGGAACGGCTTCAGGTTCTTGCTGAACCTCATTGTAGCGATCAGATTCGCAAATGCGCATCCGAGCGCCAGATCTATAAAGAGCTGGTATCCGCGATGATCCATCTCGATAGATCGACGGACGAGAAGTCTTATCAACAACATCGTGAGTAGAAATACAGCGGCTGCCAATGGCACTGAGCTGATTATTGGCTTTTTCATCCATCCCACGGCCGCACCCAGAACCCAGATCAGCATGTACGGTCCTACCATCGACCAAGTGCCTTCAAACGGTATGGTGAAGACGATAAGCATTGCCACGGCCACGGCTGTAAAAAGGGCCCGGTTCCGCTTTGTTGCAGCATACCAGCTGAGAATGAGGAGCGGCCAGATTATGTAGTACCAGAACTCATTGCTCAGCGACCACAACGCCCCATCCTCCCCGTACGTATGACAGAAGCCGTTTTGGAGGAATGCGCCATTACACGCCAGTGTTGACGCGCGCATCGTGGTTAATGTGTCAGCTGGATATACGCCAGTGTCCAAACCATGGAGACCGACGATGCCCACCATGTTGAAAAGCGCTATCAGCACGAAGGCTGGAAACAGTACCACGCCTAATCTCGTCAGGCGCTTTACCAGATATTTGACGACGTCTATCGAGCGCTTGCGCTGCACCTCGCGCAACAGCCCGCCGCCTACCAGATAGCCGCTGAGCACGAAGAAGATCATCACTGCCTGATGAGCAAATCCCGCTAAGAAAGCAAACACGTAGAAGGCTACGCTGCGATGCGCCGGGCTCACATCCGTGATCTTTACCAGGAATCGATTTCCGGTGTGCGCGAGTACTACAGAGAGAGCGGCTGTCCAGCGAAAGAAATCGAGCCAGTACGAGAGAGCATCGTCACTCTTGTGAACCACCGGTGAATTAGTCGCTTCGTCCCTCGAAAGTGTGTCGGCCACAATCATCGGTTCTCCAGCAGGTTGAAGGGTTCGGCAGACCTTAGCCAAGCTGAGTTTGGACTACGCCCATAAAACAAGTGCGTAAAGATCAGCTAAAGAATTTCTTCGATGCCTGGGACGGGGCCTTGTTCAGAACGGCCGCCAGGATAGGAATATTCGAGGCGCGCAGATTAGCAGTTGCGGCCGTAGCTGCTTCCCGACGAGTGGATCCAGCCTCCAACACCAGCGCAAGGCCATCGGCAATTCGTCCCAGGATCATCGTCTCCGCATAGCGCGCTAAGGGGGGAGCATCAACGATTATGAATTCGAAGTCATCGCGAAGCTCCGTAAATCTATCCTTGAGATTCTCCGGGGTAAGCAGGCTGGGCGAGTTGGCATCGAGAGTGCCAGCGGAAAGCAGCCAGAGGTTTTCCTGTAACGGCTTGCAAAAACCGCTGATGGCCTCAGTTCCGGCCAGCGCGTCTACCAGACCATGCCGATTTGTTACACCAAAGATGCCAGGCAGGTTAGGCGACCGAAAATTCGCTTCAACAAGGCAAACCGGTCGCTTCGAGATGCGCGCCAGTGTCTCCGCTGCCGACGAACAGATTTGACTGATGTCGCACTGTTCATCGACACCCGCGAACACGACCACACGAGGTGGGTTCTCCGGCACAAGAAAGATCCGCTGAACCAGGTCCAGCGTCTCATCATTCAACGAGCTGCTCTGAAAACTGCTCTGACTCTGGTGTACTTCGCGCTCTTTCACGTCCGAGACAGGACGGCTGGTCCCGTTGCCAACGAACGCTCTATCGTCTATTCCCGCCTGCTGCATTAAATCGAAATATCTGCTCATGATTGGCTTTCCTCGACTTGAACGATAAGACCATTGACGCTAATGTCTTGCGTCGCTGCTTGAAGATGGGAGAGACGTTGGTATGAAGACCTTCTGGCCTGAAACGATATGGTTTGGATTCCGGATACCCGGGTTTGCCTCAAGAAACGCACGGTAGACTTCGGGCTTGCAGTTTCTATACATCTGAGCACATATGTTGAACAGGGTTTGCCCGTGGCGCACTCTGATCGATCGCGCCGGGGTAACCGGCGTCTGAGCTTCCGGAGTCTCTGAGGCCTCTGGAGTTGCTGAAGTATCCGGAGGATCTGGAGTCTCTGAAGCTGCCGTGGTTACCGGAGTTCCAGTGGCGGCTGCATTCGCACTAGTCTCCGGCTGCGATGCAACCATAGCCGGGATGTCGAAATGGAAGCTCCCCCGGTACGGCCGGAGATATCGCACATATACAAATGCGAAAACAAGTATGACAGCACAGAGAAGCGGGACGACTTTCAGCAATAAAGGCGCCCGTTCCGGCTCGTCGTCTGCCGTATCGATGTCCGACAGAAGCCTTAACGAAGGCATCTGAGGCGGAGGCGCGTCGTCTAACAGGAGCCTTGGTGCAGGCCGCTGAGGCGGAGGCGCGTCGTCTAACAGGAGCCTTGATGCAGGCCGCTGAGGGGGAGGTGCGTCGTCTGACAGGAGCCTTGATGCAGGCCGCTGAGGCGGAGGTGCGTCGTCTGACAGGAGCCTTGATACAGGCCGCTGAGGCGGAGGGGCGTCGTCTGACAAGAGTCTTGATGCAGGCCGCTGAAGTGGAGGCTCGTCCTCGACTTTCGCTATTCTGGCCGCCCGCGGTTTCAGATCAAGATCCGCTATCACTTCGCGAATAACATCCGGCCCAATTGTCGTTTGCCTCAGGGCGCATCCGACGGCAAGTGCATTGAAACACAGATTATTGATGTTCCTCGGTATGCCTTCGCTATGCCGTGAAATCATCGCAATCGCAGCAGGAGTGAAGAGCGGAGCGTCCTTAGGATAACCGGCTACCGTTAAACGATGACGAATATATGCAGCGGTCTCGGCCTCTGTCAGAGGTTCCAGACGAGCCACGATCGAAATTCGCTGGCGAAGCTGGAGCAGCTCGGGGGAAGCCAGCCTCTCAGTCAATTGCGGTTGACCGGTAAGGATGATCTGCATGAGCTTTTCGCGCGAAGTCTCAAAGTTCGAAAGCATCCGCACTTGCTCGAGAACAGCGTCATTCAGATTCTGGGCTTCATCGATAGCCAAAACAAACCGCTTGCCCTCTGCTGAGTGCTTGATGAGGAGCTCATTGAGTTGCACCTGCAACTCAATGAGACCACCCTGCGGGGATGAAATACCGAGCTCGATCAGCAGCGCCTGCAGCAATTCAATCGGAGTTGAAATCGACTGAAAGAGAAAAACAATAACAGCCCTGCGTCGAATCGTGTCGAGGACTTCGAACAGAAGCGTTGTCTTTCCCATGCCCGGCATGGCAGTCAATGCCATGAAACCCAGGCCGGAATTGATTCCATAGAGAAGCGCTGCTAATGCCTCACGATGGGTTTCGCTTGCGAAGAGGTAGCGGGGATCCGGCGTAACCCCGAAAGGCGACTCCCTGAAGCCGTAATAAGACCAAAACATATTCTTCTTAACGCTTCCTTCAGAACAGCCAAGAGCACGATGGCTTCAAATAGGTTATCAGCCGCTGCGGCGTAAACGCCTGGAACCCGGGAAGCTTACGCGATCTCCCTGATCTTTTCCGGCTCTGCCGTAACCGCTTCGACGTCGTGCTCCGATACGGTAATCGCCAGCGACCGGTAGATGATCTCAATCGAGATGACCACCCTGGACCTCGATCCAACACGTACAAGGATGCCTTCGATACCAGCCAACGCTCCGCGGACTACCCTGACACGATCCCCCTCCTTCAAGAACGGGTGTGGAGCGAATTCAACTCCGCAATGGACCAGGCTCTGAATGCCCTCAATCTCTGAACTGTGAATCGGCAATGGCCCCGTCCGATCCCCCACAAATTTCGTTATGCCCGGTGCCTTGAGGACTTCAAGTTTCCGGCTGCTCCAGGGATCGACATGCACAAACAAATAACCTGGAAATAACGGGACGTTAATTGTCTGGATACGATCGCTCCATTGCCGCTTTTGTAACTGTAACGGGAGAAAATACGTGATCCCGAGTGCCTGCAGGGTGTTGGCCGCGACCTTTTCCTGTCTCGATCGCGTCGAAACCGCATACCAGCGGGTTCCCGAGTCCGATTCGCCCAATCGATGCTCCATACGCTTGACCACCTCAATCCGGAACTTCGGGCCACCCTTCAACGAAGGGCACACATAGCTTCGCCCCTTGAGTCCCAAGATCAATTTCGGATCTGACCGGAACCCTGACAACGCTGCAAAGACACCATCTGCATCAGCCTCCAACTAGCATTGCGCAAGGCTGATAGTTCTAAACTTCCTGCTTACATTTATTTCCAGGCTGGCTGTCGTCGCGTGTCACTCATCGATACTCAGACAGGAACCAGACTTGAAACTGCTTATCTGGTGATCGACAAGATGTTTGGATGCTGCCCTTAAGGTGTAGGATGCCCATCGCAGGGCATAGCTCGCACATCAACTAGTTTGCGCGATATAAGCACCGCGCCGATCATTGTGCCCACACCCGATCCGCACCTTCCGACAATAAATCGGGTAATAGAGTCAGCATCTCGATACACGTGTCGATTCACGCAATTGAGACCAACCAGCAGATCTTCTTTTGCACGCTCCACTGAATGATTTTGGCGGAAAGCATGTCTGGACAGAGGTTAGTTCACTCAAACGCCACTTACAAGTAGCCGATAGTTTGAAAATGGGAGGAGTAGCTTTGCTCTATTGTTTGAATCTTTTCTCTATGGCTGGCGGCTGTGCCATGTGCTACAAAGAGTTACGTGTTGAAAAAGTTGTAATTCAAAAGGTATTAGCACCGTTCATACGCGCCTAGACAGGCTGACTGGCATCAATTTTCATAGTAGTCATAAACAATTCTCCCCTCTAGTCATAAACAATATTAATGTCAAATACTGTTGCAGGAACTACTTCGCCCAGATCCCGCGACTGGTTGAGAACAGATACTGGGGCTCCAAGAGTTGCGGCATCCTGGATTGCATATTGTCGCCGTTGTAACTCATGCGTTCAAGGAACCAGGCGGGGCGGGGATGCTCACGTCATACATTACGCAAATGTAACTCTTTATGAACATTTTGCGATTGCCAACCGGTCTCGAGGCAGGAAGACTGCATCATTTCTACAACAATCTGTTCCCCCCTCAGTTACGAATGAAAGCGATTTAACGCAATTCGCCTGAAATCGTAGCGATCGAACGCACTGAAGCTTTTGCAGAATCGAAAGTTTAGCGCGGACGCGAATCTTAAAAACCCTTTTGCCGCTGCAAATTTACGACGCCCAATCTTTCGTCGTGATATAAACTGCATCCAACAGTACCAGCAGGGGCCGGCTGGAGCGTGTTCTCTTCCGCTCTTATGCCATCCGAATCGAACAATTGCGTGAAAACGATGTCATGTGCATGAGGTGCATATGGGACAGCTCTCTTCTCTTCTCAGCGATAATGAGTCGAAAGTTAAATCTTCCAACACATTGCATCTGCCCGACCATTGGCAGACCCATATCGCTACGATTGTCGTCGTCTTCATCGCGAGCCGCACGTGGGCTTTTCTAATCGGGCTGCGCTACCCCAGTGGTGAACTGGCCCGCAGTTGGCAATTGCTCGATTTGAACATTTTGCACGACCATCTGCTGCGCGGGCTTTTCTATCTGCATGCGCAGCCGCCGCTCTTTAACGCCATGGTTGGAATTACAGAGAAAGCCGGCGGATCGCGGTCCGGAAACATCATATTTGGCTTACAGCTCTGCCTGGGTCTCGGCGCAGCTATCGCCGTTTATCTGATATTGACGCGGCTCAAAGTGGCACCTCTCTTCAGCCTCTTCGTGGTTTTGATACTGCTTTTGAACCCGGGGGCAATTTTGTTCGAGTTTGACCCGCTATATACCGAGCTGGTCTATGCACTCAACTGCTTTATCGCTCTCGCTGCTGTCTGCTTTATCCAGAACCGGTCCAGACTGGCATTATGGCTTCTGATCGGCCTCGCAGTTTCGCTCACGTTGATCCGCTCGTCATACCAGCCAGTGTGGCTGGTCCTCGTGCTTGGCGTTTTGTTTTGGGGCCTTCCCGGAAGCCGGCGCCGCATCGTTACTGCTGGCATCGCAGGCGTACTGCTCACACTGATATGGCCAGCCAAAAATGGCATTCTTTTTCACCACTTTGCCTCATCCACCTGGGCACCTTTCAGCATGTCCAGGCATTGGAAGTATCCGGCAGATCAGAAGCGAATTGAACCGTGGATCGAGCGGGGTCTTGTTCCTACGTTTGCGACGCGCCCATCCGAGTCAGGCAGCACGGAGAAGCAGTTCCCGGCATGGCTGGCGCAACAATGGCCGGCGCCTCGCGCTGGAGTTCCCGAGCTGGACAACGTTACCAAGAATGATGGGTGGACGAACTGGAACTCACTCTCCATGCTGCGTATGCACGATGCGGAGGCGAAGGATGTCAAGTTCCTTTTGCACTACGATCCAAAGTCCTATGTCCTGAACGTTGCGCGAGGCCTTGCCATCTACTTCGAACCATCCACGACGTATTTCAAAGGATGGGGAGGCGATAGTCTGGCCCAGTACAACAAACTGGCGCCGATAGATCGGGCGGTAAGTCGCGTGTGCTGCAGCATCTTCGGCCTACCGCCCGAGGCATACGGACCGCTTCCACCCCAAAAACTTCGTGTGAAGAACTTTTGCGTTGGAGCCGTGGCCGTATATGGCATTGCCCTGGCCTGCTTGCTGTCGCTAGCATCCTCATCGTTTTGGGCGGATGGCCAGGAGCGGCGATTGGCCGCAGCATTCATGCTGGCGACGATTACGTACAGCTTCCTTCTCACCAACCTTGTGGAAGTAGGCGAGAACATGCGTTTTCGCTTTGAAACTCATGCGCTCACTTTGATGGTTGCGGCAATCTTCCTACAACAGCTTTGGGATCGCCGCACGAGCAATTCGTTCGGCGAAAGTAGGCCAGGACCGCATTAGAATCAAGAATATGGCACGGTAGCTAGCATAAAGAATAATGCAAAAGTTACTGACATAAAGAATTACGACTCAGTCGCCATTAGCCAGAAGTTTAAAGTAGTATGAGAATATATCAGGGTACCTTGCGGCTGCTACCCATGTCCTTTTGCACCCGCAAGCTCAAAACTCTCCCCGACTCCTGGGTCGGCCATCCATGCCTCAGTGGAGAAGAAAGTTTGATTAGAAATTCTTGTTGCAAATACATCTTCAGGCCGTAAAGTAAAGTGAATAGGGCACTTTGTTCGTTGGTAGCTGGCTCACTCGAACCGACGGCTGAGAGGCTAGTCGAGTTTATGTCTCGTCATCTATCTCGTGGACGGCCTATCGAATCGCAGCGATTTTGTGCGAGGAACCAACCGGACCTGCCTGAAGCCAGGACCGGCGGGCTCTGTCAGCTCTCACTCTTTGACGTGCAGTAAGTTTAATATACCGGCTAAGCACTGGGTAGAAATGTACCTGGTGCTTCTCATTCCCCCAGAGAAGGAAGACTCAGATGTCACTAAAAATGAGTAGCGAAGAGCGAACTCTCAAAACGAATCCGAGTGCGGAGCCGATGCTCCGCGCACTTATTGTTGACCGGGATGCCATGACCAGTCATCTCCTTGCGGATGCGTTAGTACGCAACCGCAAGTGTGATACTGCAGCCATCCCCTCCTCCGATCTTCTCCGCACGCTTGCCACACGCGAGATCGATCTCGTGGTTATCGGGGCCGATGTCAACTCAGGCCCTGGAACCGGTTTTGACCTCGCCGATGCCGTCTGCCGCGCTCATCCCGAGGTCATTATCGTCCTCCTGCTGAACCAGACAGACCACGAGTCGGTCATCAATGCATTCCGGTCCGGTGCTCGCGGTGTCTTCTCGCGTCAGCGGCCGATGACGGAATTCCTCGATTGCATTGACCACGTGAAAAAGGGCTATATATGGGCCGGAAAAGAAGAGACAAACTCCCTGTTGCAAACCTTTAAGAATATCCCGGCTCCAGGAGGATTGACCGCGAGCACTTCGCCGCCGCTCACCAAGCGCGAGTTTGAGGTTGTCCAGTGCGCGGCCAAGGGCAAGACTAATCGAGCGATCGCCAACGAACTCGGACTAAGCGAACACACGGTGAAGAATTATCTCTTTAGAGCTTTCGACAAACTTGGCATATCGAATCGCGTCGAGTTGCTCTTCTACCTCACCGTCCGCGGACACACTTTCGGTGCGAAACAAAAGCCTGATGAGCCTTATGCTTCATCGCCTCCTGCTCTGTCCCGATCATCCCTTCAGGATCAGCGAGATCCAGGACAAGAGCTTCGACCTGCAAGTGAGCCGATTCGTGCTCTTGCTGGTAACGACTATGCTGGGTCTGCTTGAAACTTTCTATATATCAAGGCGATAGACCCAATCACACCCCGCACCGTAGATGATTGCGATGATCGGCCCGAACCGCTGCCGAACTGCGGTAACGGCTTGGGCGACAGCCCCCAACATCGCAGATCGGCGGTGAAGCAGGAGCCGGTTGAGCCCGCCTCCTCGACCTTACGACATCGTCGAGCGGATCTCGCGCGCAGTGAAAATGCTGGCGACTCGCCGGGAAATAGTGCCAAGGATTCTATTTTTATTTTAGTTATTTCGGGGTAATTGCCGGCTCTTCGGCGAGCATCGACTCCAAACGCTTGGGATCGAAGCCGATCATTACTTCTTCGCCAACGACGATGGTTGGGGTCGACCGGCTGTTCAGGTCCATCAGCTCCCGCAACGCTATTGGATCGGCCTGCACATCTTTGTATTCGAAGGCAACACCGTGCGCCTTAAGAAATTTTTGCGCCGCGTAGCAGGGCGGGCATCCGGGCTGGCTGTAGAGCAATACACGCTTCATACATCAAGGCTAACAACTT
Source organism: Silvibacterium sp. (assembly GCA_036264455.1). Lineage (GTDB taxonomy): Bacteria > Acidobacteriota > Terriglobia > Terriglobales > Acidobacteriaceae > Silvibacterium. Next base: position 23,959 of record DATAQX010000490.1, read on the forward strand.
TTCCACAGAACAGACATCCCCCGAACAAGTGATAGAGGCTCATCACGGTTTGGCAGGGGAGGCGAAATCCACATACTTGATCAGCAGCACCTCATTACCGATCTCGTTGTAAATCAATTCGTCTACAGTGCCGGCGGCGAGAAGAAGACCATATCCGCCGGCGCGCATTCCTTCCTGTTCCCGCTGCGCGATATGGGCGGCGGGATCATCCGACGGATTTGCAATCGCCGCGTGGGTAAGCGACTCACGGCGGAACCCCGCTCCGGGGTCACGTATGTAAAATACCAACGCTCTTCCGGTGCGAACTCCAGTGACCTCGATTATCTGTTCGGGATTAAATGCCGCTCCGTGTTCCATTGCGTTGAGCAAAATCTCTCGAAGCGCCTGCATTAATTCTTCCCGTGTGTCCTCAGGCATTTGAACGCTAAGCTCTTTCGCAAAAGTCAAGAGGCGCTCGGCTGTGATGAGGCGGCTATTAATACGAACTGATACCCAACCAGGCCGGGCCGATAGAATCTGAATATCCTCTCGCCATTGACTGTCTGACGCTGCGCTGCGAGCCAGGTGGGCAATTTCGTCAGGATCAAACGGGGGCGTGAAACAGGCGAAGACCCGGGCGCGCAGAGCGGCGATCACTTCATCAGGAGTGCTGTGGCGAGCCAGCAGGATGCACTTTACTCCGGGCCTGATGAGGCGCATCTCTTCGAGCAGCGCCAGGTCTTCATCGATAGCGCTGTTCGGATCGGTAACTACGACCCCGAATGATCGCGCGCGCAGTCGCTGCAAGGTGTCGGCATGCCCTGCTGAGTACTCCATGGGAAAATCGGCTGCCGAGAGCGTATCGCCGATCTCGCGGCTCACTTGAGAGTCATTTCCAATAATCAGTACCCGGCTCATTTTTACTCCGAGACGATGACCCTAACGATTCTAACGAAGAAGCCGGCAAGATACAGGTTTCGGTGACATCTCTTAACAAGGATGTGATGGGTGGCCTCCTGCTCCACATTGCACTGCTCGGACCTGATACTATGTCGTCGCTCCGGGAAGAGTACAAAATATTGCGCGCTTGCATGATTTGGTTTGACAAGAATGCAAGGCCGATAAAGGGAGACTCGCGATGAGTGCAACCCCGGTTGACACGAACGCTACACCTTCTCATGTGTCCGTATGGCCCCATTACCCCACTGTGTACGAGATCAACACGTGGGTCTGGCTCGATGAGCTTAGCCGAAAATATGGAAAGAACGTTGACCTGTCTTCGGTTCCGTCAGCAGAGTGGGATGCTGTTGCTGCCTATGGCTTCAATGCAGTGTGGTTGATGGGAGTGTGGGAGCGAAGTCCCGCGGGTATTGCGATTGCAAATCAAAACAGAGGTCTGCTCGAAGATTTTCGTCGAGCCCTGCCTGACTTTCGCTCTGAAGATAATGTGGGATCTCCCTATTCAGTGCGCCGCTATGAGGTCGACCAGCATCTAGGGAGAGCTGCGGGTCTTGCCGTTGCCCGTCGGGAGCTCTCGAAACGAGGCATGAACCTGATCCTGGATTTCGTTCCCAACCACGTGGCGCCGGATCATCCGTGGGTTGCCGAACATCCCGAATACTTCATCCAGGGGACTGCCGACGACGCGAGGAACGATCCCTCCTCTTTTATTGAGATGTCTGGAACAATTTGCGCCCTCGGACGAGATCCTTTCTTTCCTGCGTGGCCGGATGTACTGCAGTTGAACGCTTTTGAGCCGGGTCTTCGGCAGGCTGCGATTGCGACCCTCGCAAGCATAGCCCAACAGTGCGACGGTGTGCGTTGTGACATGGCGATGCTGGTCCTGAACTCGATCTTCGAGCGCACCTGGGGCGATTGTGCCGGACAGCAGCCCGTAACGGAATATTGGGTCGATGTGATCTCCGCCACCAAGAGCAAGCATCCCGGATTCCTCTTTATCGCGGAGGCGTACTGGGATCTGGAGTGGGAGCTCCAGCAACTGGGCTTCGACTTTTGCTACGACAAGAAGCTTTACGATCGGCTGGAGCACAATCAGGTGGAGAGTGTCCGCTTGCATCTCTGCGCGGATCTGACCTATCAAAACAAACTGCTTCGCTTCATCGAGAACCACGATGAGCCACGCGCTGCTGCGATCTTTTCACCCGCGAAGGAGAGAGCGGCTGCCCTGACCGTGGCCGCCCTGCCCGGAACAAGACTGTTCCATGAAGGGCAGTTTGAGGGACGCAAGACAAGGCTGCCTGTATTTCTGGGCAGGCGTCCAGATGAGCCGGTGGACAAAGAGTTGCGGGAGTTCTATACGAAGCTTCTTGAGGCAATCAATCGACCGGTCTTTCGAGAAGGCGAGTGGCGCTTGTGCGAGCGAACAGGCTGGCCGGATAACTCGAGCTTTCAGAATCTGATTGCGTGGAGCTGGCTGAAAGATGAAGAGCGGTACCTGATTGCGGTCAATCTCAGCGATAGCCCGGTGCAAGCACAGGTTCAGGTGCCATGGACCGATGCGAGCGGCGGAATGTGGCACTTGATTGACGCACTGTCCGGTGCGACTTACGAGCGCGATGGAAAGGAAATAGTATCCTCGGGCTTGTATGTGGAACTAAAGCCCTATAATTATCACTTCTTCCACTTTTTGAACCTCGCTGAAGCCGGAACGCATCCCTAGCGACACTGACCGTCTCAGCAGTACTGGTTTTCGAGTTTGTCTGCCGTAACGCGAGATTAATAGCAGATCACCCATTCAGCGACTAGTATTCGTAGGCAGCTATTCCCCAACCCGTGTCTGGAGTGAAGGAGTGAGCCATGACGACTGAAGCGCAGGAACGTCCCCCCCTTTCATATATTGAAGTTACTGAGCAAAAGCGGCTGAACGAAGCCCGCGAGCAGGGTGTTCCGTGGAAGAAGTGGGGGCCATACCTCAGTGAGCGGCAATGGGGTACGGTGCGTGAAGATTACAGCACCAATGGCAATGCCTGGGACTACTTCACCCACGACCAGTCTCGATCTCGCGCTTACCGCTGGGGTGAAGATGGGTTAGCCGGGATCTCGGACGACAAGCAGCTGCTTTGCTTCGCGCTGGCGCTGTGGAATGGCCGCGACCCCATACTGAAGGAGCGCCTGTTTGGCCTGACAAACAGTGAGGGAAATCACGGCGAAGATGTCAAGGAATACTACTTCTATCTCGACAGTACCCCCACCCACTCGTACATGAAGTATCTGTACAAATATCCGCAGGCGGAATATCCCTATCGCGACCTGGTGGAAACCAACCGGCGGCGTTCGCGCGAGGAAATGGAGTATGAACTCCTCGACACCGGCATTTTCGATGACGATCGATATTTCGATGTCTTTGTGGAATATGCCAAGGGGCACCCTGAAGACATACTGATCCGCATCTCCGTCCACAATCGAGGTCCGGAAACAGCCCACCTCCATCTTCTGCCAACCCTGTGGTTTCGGAACACGTGGTCATGGTGTCACGACGAACCGAAGCCTGTGCTGGGTCAGATCGATGAGAACAAGATCCACGCTTCTCACCCGGAGCTCGGCGAACACGTGTTGCAGTGCGATGGCGCGCCTGAGCTGCTCTTCACGGAGAACGAATCCAATGCCGGCCGCCTTTGGGGCCAGCCCAATCCCTCACCTTTCGTTAAGGATGCCTTTCACGAATATGTAATCTCCGG
>DATAQX010000511.1:0-11496 GCA_036264455.1 Silvibacterium sp.
CCCTGCCCTCCCCGCATCGCCCGCGCCTCCGCCCTGCTCTCCGCATCCACCAACCGCGACACCTTCAACCGTCCCTGGTCCGTCGCCGAATACACCTTCGGAGACGCCATCCGCCGCCACGAAGCTCAATACGCAGCCCGCGCCGCGGCCGCTCTGGCCGCCGGCATCGAGCCGCCGCCCTACCAGCCTTACGTCACCGGCCTCATCCCTCCCGACACCCCGGAGGGCCTCGAAGACCAGAAAATGCAGCAGCAGACCAACGAATACTGGGCCGCCCACTTCCGCGCCCAGATAGCCGAGCGCCCCGACCTGCAACGCGCCCTGGCAGAAGAAGAACAAAGAGAAGAAGCGAACGAAACTCAGATCACCGAAGCCCGAATCAACCAGATCCAGGCCAAAGCCGAAGAATTCCTGTGCAATCTTCCCGCACTCTTCTTTCCGCACTCTTCTTTCCGCCCTATCGGCACACGGCGGAAAACCGCTCTTGACCGGCTTTAGTTGGCGCACTACAGCTACTCATCCAGCACATCGCCCAGACGATCGAGGCGCTTCTCCCACAGCGAGCGTCGGTCGGCGAGCCACTGCTCGGCTACTGATAGTCCAGCGGAGTCGATGCGGCAGGTACGTACCCTGCCGATTTTTTCCGTGTGCACCAGCCCGCTGTCCTCCAGCACCTGCAGGTGTTGAACGACGGCGGCGAGGGTGATGTTGAGAGGAGCAGCCAGGTGCGAGACCGAGACGGGTCCCGCACTCAGCTTTTCCAGAATCAGGCGGCGCGTGGGGTCGCCGAGGGCGTGAAAAACGCGGTGGACATCGGCTTGTTTGCCAGGCATGGCTTTGCTTTCCGGCATCGCGGGCTGACTACTGCGTCAGTTCCTTTGCCAATTTATCGAAGAGCTGGCGCCATCCCGCTTCGCGCATCTCTGGACCATCGGAGCCTTCAAAGAACGCACCCTGAAACGTGCAGAGAAGGTCGGTTCCCTTGTCAGTCTGCAAAAACTCAACAGTGACCAGCGATGCCGAGATGCGTTTATCGCCAAGGTTCATAGCGGAGGAAGTTACAACGCACCGGTCAGTAACAATCTCCAGATAACTTCCCTCGCTGGTGATTGCAACGCCGGGAAACGGGGTGCTCTCGTTCAAGCGATACCGGAGCCGCTCGCTGCCTCCGACTCGAAAATCCATCGCGAACTCTTCGATTTCATGATTCCGGCCTTCGGCAAACCAGCGGCGCTTCCTGGACGGATCGGCGAAAGCGGAGAAGACGACTGAAGGGGGCTTTGGATAGCTGCGCTCAAGGACGAATGTGCTGTGAATCACGGACTGCTCTTGCATGGGTCACCTCTTTTGAAGCGGTATTGTTAAGTACACGCTTAAGTATCAATACATCTCTGGGTATTGTCAAGTGAATACTTAAGTATTAAGGGATGATCGATTGACCGGACGAAACTCTGAAGGCTGAGTGACTTGAGTGCAAGGCCCAACCTGACGAATTGTTATGGCGGGTACGAAAAGACAGTGTTCTTTAGTAATCAATAAGATAAGAGATTTTTTCGGGGTGCAAATTTTGCTTGATTTCGGGTGCTGTTTCCTGACATAACAGGAGGACGATTTTCCTTTTTCCGGGAAAATGCAAGCACGGAAGGCCCTTTATTGATGGATGTTTTGGTTGCGGTGTTTTCAGAAATGCCCTGGGGATGTGGAGCTGCCTGAACGCCACGAAGCGGTGTGGCATGGGGCAGCTCTTAATGTTTCCGGGATTTTCACTGAAAGCGAACTATTGGCAGGTCACCAAAGGAGTAGATGTGAAAGAAAATGGCGTTGTGAAGTGGTTTAACGGGGCAAAAGGCTATGGGTTCATCCAGCGTTCGACGGGGGAGGATGTGTTCGTTCATTTCTCCGCCATTCTGGACTCTGGGTACAAGACACTGAACGAAGGTGAATCGGTGCAATTCGAATGCCAGCAAGGCCCCAAGGGGCTGAATGCGGCTAATGTGATTCGTGCTGCCTGAGGCATTTCCAGGGTTTATCGTGCCCTTTCCGGTTCCTTCCGGATCGCCGCTTCCTGATGGTCGCGTCGACCTGAAGTACCCGGCTTCGGGTTCCGTTGTCCTGGAAATGCCATAAACCCGAAATCGGGACGAGCGCGAGCACGTACGCGCCGTTCAAGATAACGGTCTGGTTTCTCTTTTACGGCCTCTTGCCTTAAGCAACGAGGCCGCTCGTGTTTCCGGAGTATGTTGATGGCTAATCGCGGCGGTCGAGTTTGCCGATAGCCCAGGCTGAGGCTTCGGCCAGGACGGAATCCTGTGAGCGCGACCAGGCTTCGAGGGTGGGGCGAAAACGCGTGAGGCCGCTGTTGCCCATGGCAATGGCAAGATTGCGCCGGAATCCGTCAAACTTGGCCCGCTTGACGGGCGAACCGAAAAACCAGGCACCGAATTCGCCGGCGTCCATCGCGGCCAGCCAATCGAGTGCAGGATTGACGAGCTGTTCGCGGGGAGCGAGCTCGGGATCGGATGTGATAGGCGCTTTGCGATTCCCTGCTCCGTAATTCCAGGGACAGACATCCTGGCAGATGTCGCAGCCGAATATCTGCCGTCCGATGCCGTCGCGGAGATCTTCCGGAATCGGGCCTCGCTTCTCAATGGTGAGGTAGGAAATGCACCGGGTGGCGTCCATCTGATAAGGCGTGAGGGCCTGCGTAGGACAGGCGTCGATGCAGCGGGTGCAGCTTCCGCAGCGATCAGTAGCGAATGAGGGAAGCTCGCTGGGGGGGAGTTCAAGCGAAGTGAGAATGACGCCAAGGAACAGCCACGAGCCAAGCTGCTGGTTGAGAATGCATGTATTCTTGCCAACCCATCCCAGACCGGCGTAGCGCGCGTAGACTCGCTCGACAAGCGGACCGGTGTCGACGTAGCAGCGGGATTCGAAGCGGCCCAAGGCCTGACTGAGGCTGGCATTGAGGGCATTGAGGCGCTTGAGCAGGACTTTGTGATAATCGGTAGGACGCATGGCCGGCCTGGGCTCGGATTCAGATTCCGGCTCGGAGCGAAGTCCTGACCAGGCATAGCGGGCGACCCAGCCTGATCCTTCGGGCGCAGGGTCGATAGAACGGGGCTGCGCGACGTTGTAATTTGCAACACATACGATTACAGATTGAGCCCAGGGGAAGGCGGTGCGCACCGAGGAGCGAAGCAGCTCTCCGTTTTCATTGCGGCGCTTGAGGTATTCCATCTCGCCGGCGCCGCCGGATGCGATCCATTGTTCGAATCGGGTTCGCTCTTGCCTGCTTTCGGGCGCTTCTGGCGGAGGGATGGCGGCGACACCGGCGAGGGTGAAGCCTGCCTCTTTGGCCAGTTCATCGACAAAAGGCTGAGTGAGGGGCACAAGGCAAGATTGACACACTTTCGACAAGGTCGGAATCCCGACCCCACCGAAATCGAAAATGCGGAAATGCTCATTTGCGGTATGAATAACCAAGCGTGGGATTTCCGGTGATGGGCACTATGGATGCTATCTTGCCAAGACTGCCGGCTGAAGCCGGGCGAAGTAATGGAAGGCAAGAGCGATTGCGATTCCGCTCATAAGTGGTCTGAAAACAGCAAGGAGATATCTATGCCGGTTAGCGAGGGGACGCTGAGTAAAGGGAATGGGATTGTTGAAGTAGCCAGCAATCATCCAGTCGATGAGACGGTGGAGAAGCTCAAGGGGATTCTTCAGGCGAAGGGCATTACGCTGTTTGCGCTGGTGGACCACAGCGGAGAGGCGAAGAAGGCAGGAATGACGATGTGTCCTACCAAACTGTTGATCTTCGGGAGTCCCAAGGCCGGCACGCCACTGATGCTGGCCGCGCCCAGCATTGCGATCGATCTGCCGCTGAAGATTCTGGTCGCTGAAGATGATCACGGGAAAGTCTGGATTTCCTACAACAGCCCGGAACATCTGCAGGAGCGGCACAATGTACCGAAGGATTTGCTACAGAACATCGCGGTAGTGGCGGCGCTGGCAGCTAAGGCGGGCGAATAACTTCATCGCTTCCGGTGCAGATCGCAGGACTGCCGGATACGGCTTCGCGACGTATTATCAGGAGACGACGCTGGTTTATCGGATTGTGACTTATTCATAAGAACCGCCAACGCAAAATGAAAGAACAGCCGTTCGATAGGCGGCTTTTCTTTTCCGCGAGCAGCTTTTATCGGCAAGGGAGAATCAGCACTCCATCATCGGCGCAAGAATGCGTTGCGTTTTCGGAGACGCTTCCTTAGTATCGAGCCAGGGATGGCAATTATTCCCTTCCTCTGTGTGGTTTGCGGATGCGCGCACGCGCCAAGCCAGATGCCGCGCCCACACCTGTATCGAGCACCTTCTGATTCAACAGGATAGAGCTGAATATCAAAATATGCGCATACTGATCACTGGAGCAGCGGGCTTTTTAGGTTCACATCTGACGGATGCCCTGCTGGCAGAGGGCAACACGATTGTAGGCGTCGATAATCTGTCGACGGGTTCGCTCGAGAATCTGAAACACCTGAAGAACGAGTCGAAGTTCGAGTTCCATGAGCACGATATCTGTACGCCGTTCGATTTTGGACCCGTGGACTACGTATTCAACTTCGCGTCGCCGGCGAGCCCGGTGGACTATGCACGGCTGGGCGTGGAGACGCTCGAAGTAGGGTCGGTGGGCACGACGAATGCGCTCGACATCGCGAAGAAGTATGGCGCGAAGTTTCTGCATGCCTCGACGTCGGAGTGTTATGGCGATCCGGATGTGCATCCGCAGACGGAAGACTATTGGGGGCATGTGAATCCGATTGGACCGCGTTCTGTCTATGACGAGGCGAAGCGGTTTTCGGAGGCGCTGGTGATGGCCTATCACCGCTATTACAGCGTGGATACACGGTTGGTGCGGATCTTCAACACCTATGGGCCACGGCTGCAGAAGAATGACGGCCGCGTGATTTCGAACTTCATGGTGCAGGCCCTGAAGGGCGAAGATCTGACGGTCTACGGCGAGGGCGAACAGACGCGGAGTTTCTGCTATGTGTCGGACGAGATCGCGGGGATTCTGGGGCTCTCGCGGACGGATGAGCATCTGCCGGTGAATGTGGGCAATCCGCACGAGTGGACGATTCTGGATTGTGCAAAGGCAGTGCTGAAGGTGACGGAATCGTCGAGCAGGATTGTGTACCATCCGCTGCCGGAGGACGATCCTACGCAGAGGCAGCCGGATATCTCGAAGGCGAAGCGGCTGTTCGGGTGGGAGCCGAAGATCGATCTGGAGGCGGGGTTACGGCTGAGCCTGGAGTACTTCGCGTCGACGATCGATGAGGAGAAAGCGCTGGCGAATAAGGATTGACCAATCAGGGCACAGAACGCGTGACGCGTAAATAGAGCTCATCTCGGAAAATCCGAATCCTTCGGCTGCGCCCGAAAGGGCTGTCAGGCATCGGCGCTAAGCTTCCCACGCGAGGATAATGCTTACAATCTGCAGAAAAGTTCTTTATGCTTGCAATTAAATTGCACGCACAACCTGTAGAGTTCTTTGCGGCGTCAACAAACGTTCAAGGCAATCGATTTCTTTACATGGCAGGTGTTGGCAAGCATGGACTTTGAACAACTACGAACCTTTCTGGAAGTGTGCCGTTTGCGAAGTTTTTCGCGCGCAGCGGAAAAGCTATCGGTGACGCAGCCGGCAATCTCGGCGCAGATACGCACACTCGAGAATGAGGTGGGTGCTCGGCTCTTCGATCGCGATGGCGGAAAGGTTACGTTCACCGCGGCAGGCAAGGTCTTTGAGCCCTTCGCCGAGCATTGCCTTCAGTGCCATAACCACATCACTGTCACTATTGCTGAATTGCACCGCTCGCCACGCGGCGAAATCTCAGTGAGCGCCAACGAGGCGACCAGCCTGTATGTGTTGCCGAATGTTTTCGCGCAATTCAAGCGGCAGTATTCGCGCGCGGGCCTGAGCATTGTGAGAGCCGACCGCCTTCGATCGATCGAGTTGGTGCTGAGCCGCGAAGTGGACTTCGGCGTGGTATCGCTCCCGCTCAAAGACCCGCGATTGCTGGTGGATGTCATCCATCGCGATGAAGTAGTGCTGGTTGCGCCGAAGAACCACTCCCTGGCAGCGCGCGATTCAGTGAAGTTTCAAGAAATTCTGCAGCACTCCCTGTTGCTTCCCAAACAGGGGCGGCAACGCGAGTTGATTGAAGATCTTTTCCGCACCCATGATGTGCAGCCACGGGTGGCCATGGAGGTGGAATCGAGCGAACTGTTGAAGCGCCTGGTGGTCGCGGGGCTGGGCATCGGCTTTCTGCCGCGCACCAATGTGCTGGGCGACGAGAAGGCGGGCTCGCTGAAAATCATCAAGGTTGACGGCGTGCGCCTGAACCGCGAACTGGCAGTGGTCTACCGCAAGGATAAAACTCTGACGAGGGCTGCGCACGCATTTCTGGAGATCGCGACAGGCAGAGCGCGTCCACACACTCCGGCGCCCGCCGCGGTGAAAAGACAAAAATAGAAGGTCAGAGCGCACAGACTCAGTCATCCGCTGGTTTGCGGCGGGCAGTCTTAATGGCTTTGTTTCGCGATGAGGCGCGGGTTGATTTCGAGGAATTAGAGCGCTTGCCGAGTGCGGATCCGGAGAGTGCAGATCCAGGCGGATAGCTTGTGGATTGGCGCACGATGAGCTTTGTGGGAATCGTCCAATGGCGTTGCTGAGGCGGCGCATGATTCTCGGCGATAGAGCGTAGGGATTCGAAAGCTCCGCGCGCCAGGTCATTGCGTGACATGCGCACAGTGGTAAGCGGCGGATAAACGAACTCAGCCAGATGGATATCGTCGAAGCCGATGACGGACATATCGTCGGGCACCCGGAGACCGGCGCGAGCGAGCACACGGAGGCCGCCAATCGCGGTCATGTCATTCGAGCACATCACCGCGGTCGGCAAATCGCGCAACGACAGCAATAGTTCCATTGCGTGCATGCCTCCCTCCAGCGTGTGGTCACCCTCGATCAGCCAATTAGCGTCCGGACGAATGCCCAACTCTTCCATCGATTCAATAAACGCAGCTTTGCGGAGCTGCGAAGATCGCTGACGAAGAGGACCACTGACGAAGCTTATCTTGCGGTGACCGAGAGCCGCGAGATGCTGCACGCCTTCACGAATGCCCTTGCGGTAGTCGACGATAAGCGCACGCACGAGAGGGCTGGGCGGACCGGAATCGACAAAGACCATGGGGATGTCGCGAGAGCTGAGCTCGGCGAGGAGTGGCTGCTCGATTCCAAAGGTCATGACGGCCACGCCCTCCACATGGCGTTCGAGCATGCGGCGGATACAGACGCTCATGCGCGCCAGATCGTAGTTGGTCGAACCAATGAGGATCTCATATCCATTGGCGACCGCAATTTCTTCAAAGCCCTGAATCAGCTCAGGGAAAAAAGGATTAGTGATCTCGGAAATAAGGAGGCCGAGAAGGCGGGTTCGCCCCGAGACCAGAGCGCGGGCCTGGGTGTTGGGGAAATAATTGAGTTCGCCAATCGACTTCCAGACGCGTTCCGCGAGTTGCTTGTCGACGGTGGGGACGCGATTGATGGTACGCGACACGGTGGCGATGGAGACACGCGCGTGCTTGGCAACATCGCGTATGTCGAGCCGGCGCTTATCTCTCTTCGTTTGTCGTGGACGCTTCCTTCCGGGCACTCGAGACGCCTTTCGCTTGACTAGGTCAGTGTAAAGCGCATAACTTCAAAGTTCCAGTAAACGTTTGCCGAAGAAAAGGTAGTAAAACGCTTTAGTCATATGGCAGTATGTTTATTCGGAGGAAAGGCGCCGTTTTTACTGATGCTTGACGCTCTTAGGGCGGACGTTCTGGAGGCGAACCTTGAGATCGTGGGACGCGGTCTTGTTCTTTACACCTTCGGAAATGCGAGCGGAATTGACCGCGAATCGGGACTGGTGGCGATTAAACCAAGTGGCGTGCCCTATGAGAAGATGCAGGCTTCTGACCTGGTGATCACTGATCTGGACGGCAAAACTGTGGAAGGATCGCTGCGCCCTTCCTCGGATCTGGGGACACACCTGCTGCTGTATCGCGCATTCCCTTCAATCGGCGGAGTGGTGCATACGCATTCAGAATATGCAACGGCTTGGGCACAGGCCGGCCGGGAGATTCCGGCGTACGGGACGACTCATGCGGACTATTTTTATGGGCCAGTTCCAATCACGGAAGAACTCACGGACGATGAGATTGGCGGCGATTATGTGTTGAACACGGGCCATGCGATTGTGAGGCGTTTCAAGGATCTCGATCCCGCAGCTGTTCCCGGGGTGCTGGTTCGGGGACATGCTCCGTTTGCCTGGGGAGAGACCCCGGCAGGTGCAGCGCATAACGCAGTGGTTCTGGAAGCTGTGGCACGCATGGGGTATTACACGGCAACATTGAATGCGACGTGCGCAGGAGTATCCAGGGCGCTGCTGGATCGACACTATTTTCGCAAGCATGGGGATAAGGCAACGTATGGGCAGGATGGACAGCCATTAGGGATTAGGGATTAGGAAAAAACAACAATGTGTGACTTCGCAGCATTGCATTTTGTAGCGCCAAGGAACATGAGATAGATGCGCCTTCAATCAGTTGACTCGTTCTCCACTTATTTTGCGGCGCCGGTTCATTCGCTAGCACATCTCAAGGCAGTCGATATCGCGGTAATCGCGATTTACTTCGGCATTGTCATCTTCATCGGCTTTTATCTGAAGGGCTCGACGAACACCAGCGAAGAGTTCTTCATGGCCGGCCGGGAGATGACCGCCTGGATTGCAGGGTTGAGCTTTGTTTCGGCTAACCTCGGGTCGCTGGAGTTGATGGGATGGGCGGGCTCGGCCTACCAGTACGGCATCCTGGCGACGCACTGGTACTGGATCGGCGCGATTCCAGCGATGCTCTTCCTGGGCATCATCATGATGCCGTTCTATTACATCTCGAAGGTCAACTCGGTTCCCGGGTATCTCCACATGCGCTACGGAGATGGAGCGCGGGCGTTGTCGGCGGTCAGCTTTGCATTCATGACGGTGCTGATGAGCGGCATCAACATGTACTCGATGGCGCTGGTGATGAAAGTGGTGCTCGGCTGGAACCTGAGCTTTAGCATCTGGGTGTCGTAGATCACGGTAGCGCTGTATGTTGCCCTGGGCGGGCTGCGGTCGGCAATTTACAACGAGGTTCTGCAATTCCTGCTTATCTGGCTTGGCGCACTGCTGGTGCCGATCCTCGGCCTGATCGAGGCTGGCGGATGGACCAACCTGAAGCACCAGATCGGCGCGCGCCTCGGCTCTGAGTATGTGCATCTGTGGAGCACGACGGGGAACTTCAGCCAGAATCCGATGGGCATTCACTGGACGGGATTAGTCTTCGGCCTCGCTCTGGTCATCAGCTGCGGATACTGGACCACGGATTTTCTCGTCGTCCAGCGTGTGCTCTCCGCGCACAATCTGCGGTCGGCAAGGATGGCGCCGATTATCGGCGCGGCCTTCAAGATGGCGGTGCCGTTCATCGTAATTCTGCCGGGACTGCTGGCACTAGCGGTATTGCCATATCACCTGGTCCCCCAAGACGTGGCTGTGGCGACAGGGCAGCACAGTTATAACGAGGTGCTACCGCTGATGCTGGTTCGTTATTGCGGCCCCGGATTGCTGGGGCTGGGCGTGACGGCGCTGATCGCGGGATTCATGTCCGGCATGGCGGGAAATGTGAGCGCCTTCTCGACGGTGTGGACGTACGACATCTACGGTGCGTTCCTGCACAAGAAAGCGACGGATAAGCATTACGTAGCGATGGGACGCTGGTGCACGTTCATCGGCGTACTGATCTCGGTGGGCACGGCTTACCTGGTGCAGCATGCGGCCAGCATCATGGATTACGTGCAGGGTCTGTTCAGCTTTTTTATCGCGCCACTGTTTGGGACGGTGATTCTGGGCATGTTGTGGAAACGCGGCACGAAGGCCGGAGGCTTCTGGGGACTGCTTGCCGGCACGTCCACGGCGATCGGGTTGTGGGCGTGGGTGCGGCATGATCCGAGCGCGCTGCGGTATGTCGCTCTTTCGCCGGATGCGAAGGCCATGGCCGAGGACATGTATCGCGCGCTATGGTCGTGGCTGGTGTGCATAATTGTGACCGTAGTTGTGAGCTACGCGACGCAGCCGAAGCCGGTGTCCGAGTTGGAGGGGCTGGTTTATGGGGTGGTTCCGCTGCCAGTGGAGCACGATGATCATTGGTATCAGAAGCCGATTGTGTGGGCAGGGATAATCGCATGCCTGTTCGTGATTCTCAACATTATTTTCTGGTAGGCGGAGCAAAGCGATGCGCGAATCAATCTCAATCTGGTTTTTCGCCGGTGTGCTGTTTTTGACTTATGGCGTGATCATCACGACCCAGGGACTGTGGGAGTTGATTCATCCGCTGGAAAACCCTCCCGTGCTTTACTACCTGCACGCGCCGATCTGGTGGGGAGCGATTATGAGCATTGCCGGGTTAGCGTATACAGTTCGCTTCTGGCCACGGGTAAGGTAAAACAGGTCTTTGAGCACCGAGCTCAGAACACGCAGGGTTGGAACGACGCTGAAAGAGACGGAGAGAGATGAAAAAGCAGCTTACATTCGGAGTGATCGTCGGTAGTCGCGGATTTTTCCCTCATCATCTCGCCAAAGAGGGCCGCGAAGAGATCATCAAGGTCCTCGAGTCGAATGGATACAAGGCGGTTGTGCTTTCGCCTGAGCAGACGCAGCATGGAGCGGTGCAGACTCCGGATGATGCGCGACACTGCGCCGAACTCTTCAAGAAGCATCGCGAGGAGATCGACGGCATCATCATCACGCTTCCTAATTTTGGCGAGGAACGGACAATTGTCGATGCGATCCGTCTTTCAGGGCTGAAGGTTCCGGTGCTGGTGCAAGCCACTCCGGACCGAACGGAAACGATGAAGATTTCGCATCGGCGGGACAGCTTTTGCGGCAAGATGTCAGCGTGCAACAACCTGATGCAGTATGGGATTCCCTATTCGCTGACGGCGCTGCATACGGTGCAGCCAGATTCGGAAGCATTCAAGAAAGACCTGGAATGGTTCTCGGCGGTGTGCCGCGTGGTGGACGGTTTCCGGAATTTGCGCATCGGTTCCATCGGCGCACGGCCGGCGGCGTTCAACACGGTTCGGTATAGCGAGAAACTGCTGGAGCGAGCGGGAATTTCTGTGGAACCGCTGGACCTGTCTGAAGTGCTGGGCCGCATCGACCGGCTGAAGGACCACGATGATGCGGTGCAGGCGAAGCTGGCGGCGATTCGCGCGTATGTAACGACTACCGATATTCCAGAGGCGGCTTTGATCAAGATGTCGAAGCTGGGTACGGTGATTGAGCATTGGATGGCGGAGACCTATTGCACCGTCAGCGCTATCCAATGCTGGACGGCGCTCGAAGAATATTTCGGCGTCGTGCC
>DATAQX010000520.1:0-3554 GCA_036264455.1 Silvibacterium sp.
CGGCCTGCCCCTTGTAAATACACAGCGTGCCGACTTCGGTCTGGATTACAACCTGCCCCACAACACCAGAATTATCACCAGCTATGCACGGCAGTTTTCCTCCACCGGCGACCGCAATGTCTGGGAGACCGGAATTGTCTACCGATTCCTCTTCCCAGCCTGGAAGGGCAAATCACAATGAGCGTTAAATATCTTTTTTTCGGTTTCGTGATTCTAGCGACGGCCTGCGGATTTTCCGAAGCAGCACAGCAGCCGAAAGCTCACCCGACGTCTACTCCGCAAACGGCAGCCCACAGCAGTGGGAAGCAAACAGCGGCATCGCAAAGCTCCGTGCATCCGGATGAGGGTCAGCGCGTCTTTGACCAAAACTGTTCGCGCTGCCACACCGCTCCAGATGGTTTCTCACCGCGCATCACCGGCACTGTCTTACGACACATGCGTGTCCGGGCTTCCCTCAGCCAGCACGATGAGCAGGAGCTACTCCGCTTTATGAATCCGTAGCAAGCGTCCATGAAGGTGCGACGCGTTTGCTTCCGCTTAGTACGTCGGCGTCGCATCCGGCTCGTAAGGATGGCCGAACTTATTCAGGTGCGGCTCAGTGGAAGTACCCGCGTGAATATCGCCCAGAGCGACCACCGTTCCGGGAACATGGACTCGTCGTGTCAACTGGTCAAGCGAGCTTTGCGTCTGGCCTTCTATCCACACGCGCAA
This sequence comes from Silvibacterium sp., assembly GCA_036264455.1. Classification (GTDB taxonomy): domain Bacteria; phylum Acidobacteriota; class Terriglobia; order Terriglobales; family Acidobacteriaceae; genus Silvibacterium. The sequence continues at coordinate 712 of DATAQX010000520.1, forward strand.
GCTGTAGTCTCCATCGGGGACGCCGGCGATATCAAAGGCCCCGCGAGCGTCGGCAATGCTATACAACGGGGTATCGAGCGCGATCACTACCGCGCTCATCTCCGAATGAATATTGCAGAAGATATACGAGACGCCCACGCGGGAAAAGACCACGCTTCGGGTTGAACCTGCTTCATAGAGGCCGAGATCGAATCGTTTGCCATCGAAAAGCGAAAAGACGTTATGGAAGAAAGGATCGGCATTGGGAAATGCCACGCTGCTGCCCACCGGCACCACCAGCAGATGTGGTGTGAACATTTTATTTTTTTGCAGTAAGGTGAATCTGCCAGCCGACACTGCCGGGCCACTGCCGGACTGAAGAGGCTCCAGCCAAATCACTGCGGACGGCGGCTTCTCCGCCTTATGTGCGACGGCCTTAGAAGGACTCGCGACCAACTGCGCCTTCACTTCGGCGGCCTGCAGCGCGGCAGTCCCGAGCGTCGCAAGTAGCGACGTGGTCAGTATCGTCCTGCAGAAGAGCCGCGATGAAGACACTAGTTGCATCAGAAGCGGTATCCCGCGCCAAAGCCAATCACATCGCTGAAGTTTGTAGGACCAGTCGCAAAGTTGGTCCACAGGCGCCGGTACTCGAGCGAGAAAAGAAGATAGGAGCTCGGACTATAGATGACATTGGCGACGGCCGATCGGTTGCGCGCAAGCCCGGAATAGGTGGCGTATTCGGGCACGAACGTACTCGCGTGTATCTCTCCGGCGAATGGGTTGTCGACACCATAACCGGTATTGAACTCTAGCCGTTCTCCTACTTTGCTCTTCAGTTGTGCCCAGCCGCCTACGTCATCCAGGGCATGCGCAACCTCCGCGGTCCCTTCCAAGAGATAAACATAGTCGACGTAGCCTCCGCCACCGAGCCCGCCCAGTGCCGCTCCACGATATGCACTTGTCGTGAATGCAAAATGCCTGCTGATCGGCAGACGCAGATCCAGGGCGCCGGCCCACGCATTGAACCGCGAGAGGTCGCCTGTTTCATGCGGGCTGAAGTAGCCACTCGCACCAACTTCCAGCCCGGTGTCCGCATCGCCTGATGCGAATGCGATGCGGGCCTCACTGCCGGGCCAGCGGCTGCGCTCGCCGCGCGACACGGTAGAGGTACTGGGCGTGGTGGCACCGGGCCATTGCGGATCCGCCGTGTCGATCAATCCTGCCTCGAGCTTCAATCGCTTCGAACCGGTTAGGCCGACCTGGTGAGAGAGGCCGATTTGCGGGTTCCACGCCCATAGATTGCCGCTCCAGGCGAAGTCCGGCTGGGCCACCGCAACGAGAGAGGAGGGCGTATTTGGTGCAAGAAAGCTGCGGTCCTGCTGAACAAATGCCTCCGTGTTCTGCCATTTCAGTCCAGCGTGCGCCGTGCGCAACCGCAGCACTCCACCGGCGGCATAGCTGGATTGAGCTCCGCTGGCGAAGAAATCGACACGCACGTTGGCATGACTGGTTGCTCCAAAAAGATGTGGACCTCGCGCATCCAACCCAAGCACGGTCTGCCGCAGCGAGAGCCCCGTACTGCCCCCGCCCGGCAACGCATACGTGGGAGCTGCTGAGACATCCACCTGCCGCGTGTTCACGTAACCATTAAAGAGCAATAGGCCGCTCACCTTCAGCGGATACTTCGACTCCGTCTCTACCTTGGTCTGCTCGTGGATGGCGATCTGCGACTCCTGGATGGCCTGCCGCTCGCGGATGTCTTCGATAGTGCTCCCAGGTGGGTTTCCAGATGCGCTCGTAGAGACACCGGTCGGTGCATTCGAAGATGCGCTCACGGCCGGCTTCCCGGCAGGCGTCGAGGGCGCCGGAGGATTCGCCTTCTCGGCGGCTAGCTGCTGCTGCAGCACTGAAAGCTGTTGTTGCAACTCCTGAAGCTGCTTCTGGTAGCTGTCCATCTGGGACTGGGCGCGCGCAACCGCTGCCGTTAATTGCTCTACTTTTTGCTCCGTTGTCTCCGATGAGGCAGGTGGTGCGGTCGTAGTCTGCGCCAAAGCGGAGCTATTGGGATGGGCAGATAGCAAAGCGGCAACCGCAAGGACAGCCCATCGTCGAGCTGACTGTCCCTCTTTGTCAGGTAGCTGGTGTAGCGCGGTACGCTGTTGTGAATGAGCAGTCATGACGTCAACTGGATGCTCGGTGCAGCCGTCGCGTTGTTCTTTGTGCCGGAAGGCACGACGCGCGATACCGTGAGGCGAAACACTGCTTCACCCGGACGGCTGCTTACTACTTCTACGCTGCCATCGTGCTCCCGCGCCACACTCGATGCGAGCGTCAACCCGAGCCCGGTGCCTTTCTGCTTACCCAGGCTCACGAACGGGTCGAACAGGTTCTGGCGAATTCCCTCCGCCACACCAAGCCCGGTATCGGTAATGGTCACGCTGGCTGTCGTTTCGTCACTACTCACCGCGACGGTGACCTCCCGTCGGCCCGAGCTCTGCCGGGCAGACTGGCACCCATTCAACAACAGATTGTAGATGGCGCGTTCCATCTGCCTGGTATCGATGGCGGCCGTAACATCCGGCTTTGACTCCAGCCGCACCGTTACCAGCTCCGCGTCAGGATGCGTTCGCACCAACGCGACCGCTCGATTCACCAGAGCAGTCATCGAAGTCGGGACGCGCTGCAACGCTGCTCCGGTTCTTCCAAAGAGGAGCAGGGAGTCCAACATATCTGTCGTTCCATTTACCGCGAGCCGGATTTCGTTGAAGAGCTCCGCACGTTCGCTGGCAGGCAGCGCCGGGGATGCCAGGAACTCCGCATTTGCATATACGGCTGCCAGATAGTGCCGCAGATCATGGGAGACG
>DATAQX010000548.1:0-3026 GCA_036264455.1 Silvibacterium sp.
GGGGATGAAGAGATCGATCGAACTTGTTGGAGTGAAGAGCGCGACGGCCCTGTTGTTTCTCCTTGTGCTCGGCGCTGGGCCTGCATGGTGCCAGGCGACGCTTCCGTATCAGGACCCGAAGCTCACGCCGGAGCAACGGGCGGCGGATCTGGTCTCACGCATGACGCTCGAAGAGAAGGTTTCGCAGACGATGAACGCGTCTGCGGCGATCCCGCGACTGGGCGTGCCGAAGTACGACTGGTGGAGCGAGGGGCTGCACGGCATCGCGCGCTCCGGCTATGCGACGGTGTTTCCGCAGGCGATTGGCAATGCAGCGACCTGGGATGACAAGCTGGTTGGAGACATCGCGACGGTGGTTTCGACCGAGGCCCGCGCCAAGTACAACCAGGCGATGCGGGACGACATTCACAGCATCTACTTCGGACTCACGATCTGGTCGCCGAATATCAACATCTTTCGCGATCCGAGATGGGGACGTGGTCAGGAAACGTACGGGGAAGATCCATTTCTCACCAGCCGGCTTGGCGTTGCTTTTGTAAATGGGCTCCAGGGAGACGATGCGCATTTCCTCAAGACCGTGGGTACGCCGAAACATTATGCGGTTCACAGCGGGCCGGAGTCGGAGCGACATCGTTTTAATGTCGAGCCCACGCCGCACGATCTCGAAGACACTTATCTTCCCGCTTTTCGCGCTACGGTAACGGAAGCCCACGCCGCGTCCGTGATGTGCGCGTACAACGCAGTGGACGGCGTTCCGGCGTGCGCCAACAAGCAGCTACTCCAGCAGACTTTGCGCAAAGACTGGGGCTTCAATGGTTACGTCACCTCGGATTGCGGCGCAATCGACGACTTCTTTCATAAAGAGGGACACAGATTCTCTCCCGACGCAGAACATGCCGCAGCGTCCGCCGTGCTAGCCGGTACGGATACGAATTGCGGCGATACTTATACGGCTTTGATACAGGCCGTAAAGAACGGACTGATTTCCGAGAGCGCGATCGACACGGCGGTGAAACGGCTTTTCACGGCGCGATTTCGTCTGGGGATGTTCGATCCGGAGAGCCAGGTTCCATTTGCGCAGATTCCGTACAGCGAAGATGATTCCGCGCAGCACCGCGCACTGGCTCTGAAGGCGGCGCGTGAATCGATGGTTCTGCTGAAAAATGACAAGAATTTTCTGCCGTTGAAGCCGGACATCAGAACCATCGAAGTCGTAGGGCCAAACGCAACGGTACTCGCGGCGCTCGAAGGAAATTACAACGCTGTACCGTCCCATCCCGTGCTGCCGCTGGACGGGATTCGCAATGAGTTCCCCAATGCGAAAGTAGTGTACGAGCAGGGCTCGCCTTACGTGGAAGGATTACCGGTCCCGGTTCCACGCACGGTATTGCATCCTTCCTCGGATTCAACGGAAGAAGGCCTGAAAGCGGATTATTTTGCTTCATCGGAGCTGAACGGCCAACCGGTGCTGACTCGCGTCGATCCGCAAATCGACTTCGACTGGAATTCAGCCAGCCCGGCTGCCGGCTTGCCGGCGAAAGACTTTGGCGTGCGCTGGAGCGGTACGATTACACCGCCTGCGCCTGGAGACTACGTGCTCTCCATCTCACTTGCACACTGCTATCCCTGCGAAGATCACGAGAGTTTCAGGGTATATCTCAACGACAAAGAAGTCGCAAGATATGAAAGCGATGAGAAGTCGAAATTCCGTTCGAGCACGACGCCTGAATTTCATCTGCATTTCTCCGATACACAGCCGCATGCCTTTCGCGTGGAATATGGGCACCATGCAGAGCTGTTCGGAGCTGGACTCACACTCAACTGGGTGCCTCCGGTAGAGCCATTGCGCCTGGAGGCTGTTGCCGCTGCCTGGCATGCGGATGCCATCCTCGCCTTTGTGGGTCTGTCGCCCGAGCTTGAGGGTGAAGAAATGCCGGTGCATGTCCAGGGATTTTCAGGGGGCGACCGCACCGACATTCAGCTGCCGGCAGCGCAGCAGCAGCTGTTGGAAGCGCTCTCTGCGACGGGCAAACCCCTGGTGGTGGTGCTGATGAATGGCAGTGCGCTCGCCGTGAACTGGGCCGAGCAGCACGTACAGGCCGTTCTTGAATCCTGGTATCCCGGAGAAGCAGGCGGGCAGGCAATTGCCGAGACACTGGACGGCAAAAATAATCCCGCGGGAAGATTGCCGGTCACTTTTTATAAGTCAATCGACCAGCTACCTGACTTCAAAGACTACTCAATGAAAGCGCGAACCTACCGCTATTTCCGTGGGACTCCTCTGTTTGAATTTGGATATGGCCTGAGTTACACGAATTTCGCTTACTCAAACTTGCGGCTTTCGTCCGGGACGGTGAAAGCGGGCGAGCCTCTCTCGGTCGAAGCCGATGTCCGGAATACAGGTGAGCTGGCAGGAGATGAAGTTGTGGAGTTATACCTGACACCGCCGCAAACCGACGTGTCAGCGATTCATGAGCTCAAGGGATTCCAGCGGATTCATGTCGATCCGGGAGCGGTGCGCCACGTGCGCTTCGAGTTAGACCCGCGACAGTTGAGCCAGGTGGATGCGGCAGGGGCACGCAGCGTGCAGCCTGGAACTTATGGAGTCTTTGTAGGGGGGCGTCAGCCACGACCAGGCGAGGGGCAAACCGAAAAGTTCGTGATTCAGGGAAGTCAGGCATTGCCGCGTTAGTGAGTAATTTCATGCTCCGGTTGAGATTTGTATTGCCTGGATTGCTCCTGCTAGTAAGCACCTGGTCGCTTGCTGAGACGGGCGCGGAAGGATGGCTGCGCTACGCTCCGATTGCGGACGCGCGGGTGATCGAGCAGTATCACACGCTGCCGGGCAGTGTGTTCTCACTCAATGATTCGCCGATCGTGCGCAGCGCGGAGAGCGAGCTGGTGCGCGGCATCGGCGGAATGCTGGGGCGGAAGCTCAAAATAGAGACTGACCTGCCTGACGAAAGCGCATTTGTGCTGGGAACCGTTACAGAATTGCAGGCTCGCTTTCCGCACTGGAAGCCTGC
>DATAQX010000578.1:0-4297 GCA_036264455.1 Silvibacterium sp.
GACCAACTACTGGCCGTGGCGCAACTCTTATCTCAACTACCAGATTCGCGATGATCTCTCGTGGACCCGGGGAGTGCACGCGTTTAAGTTCGGCTTTAGCTACATGCGGAATGCCAAGAACCAGCAGCAACAGGCCGATACCCAGGGCGACTATACCTTCAGCCAATCGGGTTTTTCGGGAGACGCATATGCCAACTTCCTGCTGGGATTTGCCAGCAGCTTCCAGCAGCTTAACCAGCAGTCGATCTTCCACTGGCTGAACAACACATACTCACTCTATGCGCAGGACAATTGGCGCGCGATGCCAAGACTTACACTTAACCTCGGCATCCGCTGGGATGCGCTGCCGCGCGTCTTTGAAAAGAACAACCGGACTTCAAACTTCGTTCCGGCCGCCTTCAACAGCGCAGACGCTCAGTCGCCGTCTCCCATAGACGGGTCTCTGGATCCCACTGGTCCAGGCTTCAGCCAGCCCCCCGGCGCGCCAGTGCCGTTCTATCTGAATGGCGTGCAGCTGGCTGGTGTAAACGGAGTCCCCAGGAGCCTGGTAAAGTCTAAATACGGAACGATCCAGCCGCGCGTCGGCTTTGCCTATGACCTGAATGGAAACGGCCGAACTGTTATCCGCGGCGGCGTTGGAGTGTTCTTCGAGCGCATACAGGGCAACGATATCTATGGCACGGATACAAACCCGCCGAATGCCTATCAGCCCAGCGTCAGCAACATCTACTTCTCGAATCCAAATACCAGCAACTTAACAGGGCAGACCTCTGCTGCGCCGTTTTTCCCAAACAACTTTTCGAATCTGGCGTATTACTACCCCAACCCGGGCACAGTTCAGTTCAGCCTGGGAGTGCAGCACGAATTGGCTCCGTCCACCGTCTTTACCATCCAGTACGTCGGTATGAGCTCCTGGCACCAGAACGTCCAGCGGGCGATCAATACTCTACCTCTAACAAATACCGATCCCGCTGACCCAACCAATCCCTTTTACGACAGGCAGGGTGTTGCCGGGCAATTGCCAGACCCCAACAACCCGGGTAAGCTTTTGCCTGCATTCAACACAAATCGCTACCGGATATATCAGGGGTTTGGCAGCATCGGCCAGGTAGAAAACTCTGCGAACGCCAGCTACAACTCTCTCCAGACGGGTCTGCGTATGCAGAACAGGCATGGATTAACTGTCCAACTGTCCTATACGTATTCCCACGAGATTGATATCCAGAGCGGCGATCTGAACTCTACGACCCTGCAGGGGTCGGGCGGTCAGCTTTCCAATCCGTTCTTCACGGAATACGACCGTGGCTCGGGTACCATCGATCGCCGGAATGTATTCTCTGCAAACTACATTTACGCTCCATCCTGGTTCCTGCATTCCCCGAGCGCCGTCGAACGCGTGTTGCTCGGCGGATGGCAGCTCTCGGGCATCACCCAGGCCACGAGCGGAAACCCGGTCAACGTCACATATTCTCCTGACACGCTTGGTCTGGGTGGAGGCACAACCAACCGTCCTAACATCGTTAATTCCATGAGGTACCCGAAGAAGCAACTGGCATGGTTCGATACTTCCGCTTTCGCTGCGCCGGCCGCTCCCTGGAGCGGAGGAACCAATCAAGGCTTCGGAAGCGCCCGCAAGGACGCGGTCGTTGGTCCTGGCCTCTTCAACTGGAATATCAGCCTGTTCAAGGACTTCCACATCAAGGAAGCTGTAGGGATCCAGCTCCGCGCGGAATCCTACAACACCTGGAACCACACGCAGTTCAACGCGATCAACACCGGATTTACCAATGGCAACTTTGGTCAGGTGACGTCAACGAATGATCCACGCACCTTCCAGTTTGGCGGGAAATTCTATTTCTAAGAAATCACTCTCCCTGAACGCAGTGAAGCCTGTGCTTCACTGCGTTTTTCTTGCAATTTTCGGCTCCAGACGATCGGTTTGATCTTTTTGCAGGCGACGAATTACTTTAGCTACACGCTTACCTTATGCGTTTAGTCGCCGTTCTCTATCTTCCCTTTCTAGCTGCGATGATGGCTGGAGCGCAGGACACTCCAGCCCACAGAGCCCTCGCGCTTGAGCAACAGGGACAATGGAAGCAGGCGGAAGCTGCCTGGCGCGAGGTGATTCAGCAGACTCCCGCTGATGGAGCGGCCCACGCCCATCTCGGGCTGGTTCTGGCGCGTGAAGAAGATTATGCGCAGGCTGTAACCGAGGATCGCAAGGCGCTCGCACTCAAGGCGAATCTGCCCGGTCTCGAATTGAACCTTGGATTGGCTCTCTTCAAGCAGGAGAAACTGGATGAGGCGATCGGTCCGCTCAAAGCCGCGGTCGCGAAGACTCCGAACAATATGCAGGCGCAGATTCTCCTCGGCATGTGCTATTACGGGACCGCGCAATACGCGCAGGCTGTGCCCTATCTGAAGTTGGCGGTAGCTAAAACTCCAGACAATCTGCAATTGCGCACGGCGCTGGCTCAGAGCTGCCTGTGGTCCGCGCAGTACGACTGCACCCTGGAGCAATACAGGCAGATCCTTTCTCTGAGCCCGGAATCCGCGCAGGCGGATATGCTGGCCGGCGAGGCTCTCGATGGCATGAATGACGTGGATGGCGCCATCCGTCAGTTTGAAGCCGCAGCCAAAGCTTCTCCAAATGAACCGAACGTGCACTTCGGTCTGGGATATCTGCTTTGGAAGCAACGCCTGTTCCCTGCCGCGGAGACGCAATTCAAACTGGAATTGGCCAACGACCCGAATCATGCGCAGGCCCTGGCCTATCTCGGAGACATAAAAATCAAGCAGAACGATAACACCGCAGCGCAGCCGCTTGTGGAGAAGGCTGTTCGGCAGCCCGGCACCCCACGCGTCGCGTTTGTCGACCTTGGCATCCTCTATACGGACCAGGGACGTAACGACGAAGCAATCGCGGCATTTCAGCGCGCAATTCAGATGGATCCGGCGCAGGTGGATGCGCACTGGCGGCTGGCTCGTCTTTACGCTTCCATGGGACGCCAGCAGGAAGCCAAGGCGGAGTTTTCCAAAGCGAACGACCTTCACAAGCAACAAGACGAACCATTAGCAAAGCGGATGGCTGCACCACTCACGAATTGAGCTGCATGACTGGCGTCACGCCAGCGGACGCTGCTGGCAAATCAAGGCGGAAGCGGAGCCTATAAATTTGCCATCGATAGCGCAACCGGAGAAAAACGACCTCGAGTTTTCGCTTGACCTCTTTTCAAGAATTTTTCGTACTTCGTGATCATGTCGATTGATTCGATTCGCAGAAGCTGATCGATTCCGCACAGGAGATGGTGGGATTCGGTAGCTGTTCAATATGCTCGGCAGAAAAAAGCCGCATCCGTGAAGATGCGGCCTGGGAGGAATTGCAACAGACTTCGAAGAGCTATTGCACGTTGACGGTGACCGTCGCGCTGCTCACGATCAAGCCGGTCGCTGCGTCGGTGCCGGTCACAGTGAAGGTGAAGGCGCCGGTTCCGTTGACGGTGGGGGTCGGAGTCGCGACGGCAGGCTTCGAACCGCCACCACAGCCGATCCCGAATGCGCCTCCAGCAACAAGCAACAGAGCCAGCATCGCGAAGCGATTGCGACGGCGGGCTGGCACGCAGAAGAAGAGCAGCCCGGCTAAGGCGGCGCCTCCGGCAGTTCCGAACCACTTGTCGCGCTTAGGAAGATGCAGCGCGGCAGCGGTTGTACTGGTAGTCACGGTCATGGTCGCGGTGACAGGGGTCGATCCGCTGACGACGACTCTGTTGCCAGCGCCGAAGGAGCAGGTAGGATCGTCGTTTGCCCCGCTGGGCGCAGACGTCATCGCGCACGCCAGGTTAACCTGGCCGGTGAAACCACCGACCGGGGTGATGGTTATGGTCGAGCTGCCGGTAGCACCGAGGCTTGCGACGGCGACTTGCGTTCCGGAGAGCGTGAAGCCCGCCGGAACGGTCGCTGCGATCACCGTGACCGGCACATCCGCAGTCGTGACCGTAGTGCCGCCAGCCGTCGCGATCACCACGATCGTGTAAGCGCCAGGGGTTGTGGTGGAGGTCGTCTGCAGGTTAAGCGTCGCGGTAGCTGACGCGGTACCCGAGATCGTCGCCGTGGTGGATGGGCAGACCGGGGCAGAAGCCGCTCCGCTCGGGCTGGCCGTAACCGCGCAGGTCAGGGTGACTGTGCCGGTAAAGCCGCCGGACGGGGTGAGGGTGAGGGTCGAGGCGGCGGAGGCGCCCGGGCTGGCGACCGTCACCGGAGTGGCCGAGATCGTGAGGGACGGGACAGCCGACGCATT
>DATAQX010000559.1:0-3266 GCA_036264455.1 Silvibacterium sp.
GGCGAAGGTGCCGTCCTGAATTTCAGCCAGCAGCTTCTTCATCGCGTTGCGGGTCTCATTCGTGACGATACGCGGACCTGCAGTGTAGTTGCCGTACTCGGCGGTGTTCGAACAAGAGTAGCGCATATAGGACAAACCGCCACGGTAGATAAGATCGACGATAAGTTTCAGTTCATGCAGGCATTCAAAGTAAGCAATCTCGGGCTGATAGCCGGCTTCAACCATTGTTTCAAATCCGGCCTTGACAAGGGCGGCGACGCCGCCGCAGAGAACGGCCTGTTCACCGAAGAGATCGGTTTCCGTTTCCTCCTTGAAGGTGGTTTCAAGAACACCAGCGCGGGTGCACCCGATGGCTTTGGAGTAGGACAAACTGAGCGCGAGCGCATTACCGCTGGCATTTTGCTGCACGGCGACAAGACCAGGCGTGCCGCCACCTTCGACGAAGACCTCGCGCACGCGATGCCCGGGAGCTTTGGGAGCAACGAGGAAGACATCCACGCCGGGAGGCGGTTGAATCGTGCCGTAGCGGATATTAAAGCCGTGGGCGAAGACCAGCGCCTTGCCCGGGGTTAAATGTTGCGCGATCTCTTCGCTATAGATTTTTGCCTGCGATTCATCGGGCGTAAGAATCATGATGACGTCGGCCCAGGCTGCGGCTTCGCCAACCAAGCTGACCTCAAGGCCGACATTCTTTGCCTTTTCGATCGACCTGCTGGTGGCAAGCAAACCGACACGGATCCGGACGCCGGAGTCCTTCAGGTTGAGAGCGTGCGCGTGCCCCTGTGAGCCATAGCCGATGATGGCGACGTTTTTCTGCTGGATCAGAGATAGATCTGCATCGTGATCGTAATATGTCTTAGCCATTTTTAGTCTCTCCTTCATGGATGGGCGATTATTCTTAACTGGCTTTGGTGCAAATATCTCCAACAAAGCGGTAACGAACTCGTGACTCATATAGGGAATCACTGGTGTGTTCTCCATTCGACTCGGGTTCGGCCTCGGAGCATCTACGACGATTCAGGGGCCAAGGCGTTTTGGCAGGCCACCTGCTCAGCGAGCCACCACTACATTCGGTTGATGAATTCTCACGAGACATGTTGGCGTATTACCCACTGTTCCGTGCTACGAGATTGCTGGGACAAGCTGGCGTATGCATGTCGCACGGTCGAAATAGGCTCTTTTCGCAGATGAGTTCCTCGCCGTCGAACAAGAAAAACAATGCCGCAGGAACTTCCATCTTCTTCCCACGCGACTTGTGGACAGGCTCCGCTCAAAGCGCCTTAAGAACACTTGCACGGTCAGCCATACATCGTTGGACAAGATCAGAGTGAGGCGCTATCAGGTCAAATGCATGTGGCGCACCTGCGTGCACATGCAGTTCCATAGAAATGCCTGCACAGGCGATACGGCGCGCATAATCAATATCGTCATTGCGGAAGATATCCAATTCGCCAATTTCTATGTAGGCAGGGGCTACTCCAATGAGACTCTTAGCGTGCATTTCCCTCCGGTTTCGGCGATCCGGCGCCAGGTCCTCGATCGCCCGCTCAACTACCCCGAAATGATTCATGCCGGTTTTCCAATACTCGAAATTGTTCTCGCGTACAGCTGTAGCCGGCTTCTTGAATTCATTACGCTTTCTTAAAAGCAACCGAATGGCCATTCGCAACCTCTTGAAAGCATGGCAACTTCACAAGCCGCGCTGGCGTTCCTTTCGGCAAATGCTCAGCAAATGATGAACAAGCCGATATGGCCTAAAAGGGAATAAGGAGTGTAGAGGGAGTGTTTATATATTGAGGCGACTCCTTGTCGAAAGTGCGTCTAAATACTTGTAGGCTTCGAGAACCAAAGACCTGATTTGAGCGCTAAATCCCGGGCGCAGCAAGAGGTCGAATGATGAATCAAAATAGTTCGGAGCTCGCTGGTCTCTCCACGGAATTCAATCCCTCGGAAGCCAAGTTGCGCCTGATCATTGACAGCATCCCTGTAATCGCGTGGGGCGCTCTGGCTGATGACTCTGGAGAATTCTGGAATCAGCGGTGGCACGATTACACCGGATTGCCTATAGAGCGTGCTCGGGGCTGGGGTTGGAGAGCTGCCATTCATCCCGAAGACTCGGACCGGATCGACAAAAAGTGGCGTGCGGATCTCGCATCAGGGCATGCTGGTGAAGTTGAAGGACGCTTGCGGCGCTTTGACGGAGAGTATCGCTGGTTCTTATTTCGGTACGAGCCGTTGCGAGAAGAGGCCAGCAATATCGTCAATTGGTACGGGACAATTACTGACATCGATGACCTGAAGCGCGCAACGGAGGCTCTGGGCGCAAATGAACAGAATCTACGCCTGGTCATCGACAGCATTCCTGGGTTGGTAGTTACCATGAGTGCGACAGGCAAAGTCGAACTTGTCAACCGCCATTCTCTGGAACATTTGGGCCGGACGAATGAAGAATCGAACGAATGGGTCCTCGGTAACGCCGTCCATCCGGACGACCTCCCTGCTGCGACCGAGGCACTGAGGCGCGTGGTCGAGACTGGAGAGCCGCTTGAGCACGAGCAGCGCGTCCGCGGATCCGATGGCGTGTACCGTTGGCACCAGTTGCGCGGTCTTCCGCAGCGCGATGCCGATGGTCGTATTGTCCGTTGGCGCGGCTGCCCTCCATATGTTCGCGAGTGGATTCAGCGGGAACGGGAAGATAAGTGACGACCCGGGCGCAGCTATCTTCGGACGAAGCAAAGCACATGCATCCGAGCAGAAGCGTATCTCGAAGCTTATTTGAGGCTCCCTTGTAATCACTGCAGGCTGGATGAATCGTGCGGCGACTGACGCTGCTGAGGTAATTGCCTTTTCGGTTGCCCGCGAGAAGTGAAGAGGGGAGCGGATGATATTTGAATATCGGTTGGAGCACGTCTTTTGCTATATGGTAACGCTGAAAGACCCGCCAGAGGTCATTGGGCCCGTTCCGGGTGGCATCCGCGCCAACTTCTACGTAGTGGACGGCGAGATCAACGGGCCTAGACTCCGAGGGAGAGTCCGACCGGACCTTTTCGTATATCAGTTCGCTGGGATGGGTGAGGTTACTTCAATGACTGTTGTTTCCTTGGTTGAGATCTCCGTCTTTCTTCCCCAGTGGACCCATTTCAAATCGAGTACCACGAAGGCATAGAGCGTCGGAACAAGTAGCAGCGTGACGAGAGTAGAGAACAAAAGACCGCCGATCTGGGCATAGCAGAGTGGTTCCCACAGCGGCCCGCCATGAGCGGCAA
>DATAQX010000597.1:0-4934 GCA_036264455.1 Silvibacterium sp.
TCCGTATCGCCACTTACAGTTAGCCCGCCTCGACATCCGCTTTCACCAGCCGCGCGAGCTGGCTTTTATCGCAAGAATTTCCTGACTACCTGTTCATTGGCAACCGCGAAGCAGTAATGAAGCAGATTGGAAACGCAGTGCCGCAGAACACTGCAATGGCTCCGATTTATGATCTGCTGGCGTGAACGGTTAAGCGACCTTTCCCTTGCGCTTCGCGCAGAAGTCAAAGAGCTCCTTTTCGGCTAAAGCCCGCCTGAGTTCGGCTGCTTTTAGTTCCTCGCTGTCCTCGTCGTACTTACAGGAGATTTCTATCATCTCCTCCAGTGCACTTTGGACCTTTGCTTTTAGCGTCTTCAATTTTTCATCTCTAGTGACCATGGTTGCTTCCGATCATGGCTGAGTGCTGTCAGATTGGATGCCCGATTTTCGGCACGGGTGACTACATGAAACCAAAGTACCTCGCATTTGGTATCATCATCGCCATCTTGCTGATCCTCTTTGGCTTTGCTTGGTATAAGGAGGAACTCGCGTGAGAATCGAGAACGCAGATACGCCTTCGAAAGTGTCCTAAGCGAGCACGCTGTCCGGCGCGCCAGAGTGAGGTTGGGGCATCGCTTCGAAGACCGCCCAGGCTCTGTACAGGTGTGAGGTCTGGTTGGTCGCCCAACCTTCCCCAATCCCAAATTGGCTACTTTTCGCTTGGCGATGATCCGCGCACAATTCCGAGTGGTGCCGCTGTTCGACCGTCACCACTATACACACCGTGTTTGGGCACGCTCTACCGGTCCACTCATTGTAGCGGCCGAGCAAACGACAGCTCGTGGCCATCGAGATCGAGCATGTGGAAATAGCGCTCACCCCGAGACGCGTCACGTGGGATTTCAAGATCAAATCCTTTTCCCGCAGATGTGCCCAGAACGCATCCACACCCGTAACATGGAAGATCAGCCGGGCCCACTGCGGCACACTATCACCTTGTTCGAGGTTCAGGATTACCGATTCTGAATCCTTCGCTCGCAGAGAGGAGAAACTCGCCCGTTCTCGGCCGTGAAGCAACTCCATGCCGAGCACATTTCGGTAAAACTGCACCGAAGCCTCCATGTTCAAAACGCGAAGAGTAATCGCAGAAATCCTTTCAATCGTCGGCACCATACGTCAGAAGTGTACGTTGAATTCACTTTCCCGATGCAGGAGGCGGCCCAAGACCTACGTCATCACCGAAGCTTGCGTCGGCAAAAGATACAGCCTGCGTTGAATCGAGAACCGCTGCCGTGTTGAACCTGCTCCCGCCGCGGGTCTAGAATCCTGATGAATCATTAGAAAGACCGTGGGAGGTTTCTATGCCCCACTATGAGTTCTTCTGCAACGCGTGCAAGAAAACATTCTCGAAGATTCTGACCATCGCAGAGCATGACGAGGAAAAGACCTCCTGCCCGCACTGCGGCAGTCAGGAGATAGAACAGCGCTGGTCAGCCTTCTCTGCTGTCACCTCGAAGAAGAGCGCCTGAATGCTGCGGCACGAGGAGGTGCGTATGCACTTCGACAAATTTTCGTTCGGTACGCTACGAATCGACGGCAGCACGTACGAGCAGGACGTGGTGATCGACCGCGGAGAAGTCCGCAAGCGAAAGAAGACACCTTCCAGGAAATTCCGTGATGAGTTTGGGCATACGCCCCTGTCCATCGAAGAAAAGATACCCTGGAAATGCAAGCGCCTTGTGATCGGCACCGGAGAGTACGGTCGTTTGCCAGTTATGACGGAGGTGAAACGTGAGGCGGAACGCCGCCACGTCGAGTTGGTTATCGTACCGACCAGTGAGGCCCTCCGGCTAATAGAAAGGGAGCCCGCGGCAAATGCCATTCTGCACGTGACCTGTTAGAAGATCATGCGCTGGCAGACATGCGACTTCACAGGCGCACTGGGATAGCTCCTGGATGGTCGTCAACCTTCCCCTACTTCGTCAATCCCCAGGCCGACCAAAGACGGCCCAGGTAAATGCGCGCCCACCAGGTGAACAGGAAACCAGCGGCCGTTATCGCGACCAATACCCATTTCAGCGCATCGCCAGGGTACCAAAGCTGCACCTGCGCGTAGTATTCGTGACTCAGTGGAATTACAAAGAGCAGGATCGAGCCGACAAAAATGAGAACGCGAAACAGGATCTCAAAAATAGGCAGCGTCTCTTTTCAGTGCGGCTCGAATGATTGCCTCGAAATGTGCTCCACGCGTGACAAACGTAACCTCACAGCCCGAGGCAGCAAGCCGAGCACCAAAGTAGCCTCCGACTCCGCCTGCTCCAATGACAGCAATGTTCATTCGGGTACCCGTTACCTGGAACTCAAAAGGGCGTCCAGAGAGTATGTGTTTTTGTTTAGAAATGCCAGCAGGGCGGCATTTATGGACGCATAGATGAGTTGTAGTCCTGCACTCTCCCAATCCTGGCGGAGAGTGGACCCGAAGGTCAAAACAATGAGAAGGATTGATGCAGAGATCAGAGCCATTCGAGTGCGTAGTCCGGTCAGAACCAACAGGCCAAGAATCGCTTCAAGCCATGGCAATACAAGGCCGAAACCCAAAACGGCCCAAGCGGGCAAGGGCGTTTTCTGGAAAGGAGTGACCAACGAATGAGCGAACGCAGATGGACCACCAATAATCCTGCTTATTCCGTGGACACATATGTTAACCCCGATCGTCACGCGGAGAAGCAGATATGCAACAGTAATGTCTTTGTGATCATTGGTAGCAGATACTTCCATGAAGCTCTCCTGCAAAAATCATCGCACTAAGATAGTTTAGAATGCTTTCCTATCAACTCCGAGGACGCGACCGAAACAACTTGAACAACCCCTCAGACGCAAATAGCTCTACCAGAACTGCGCCCGGCTCGGGCTATGTGACGGATATCTTGCTGATCCCCGCTGCCTGCGCCAGCAATGCACATAAAGATCTCAAGAGAAATTCCCGTTGAGGATACGCAGCCAACGCAGGCAAGGGGAGCTTACCTTCGTTGGCCGAGATAGCAGCTGAACCGATTGGGATTAGAGGGCGGCGATACCGTTGAAGCCGACGGTCTCTGGCAGGTCTTCGATGTCACCGAGGTTGTTGAGGGTGCCGTCAGAATTGATGCTGTAGATGCCGATGGTTCGGCCTCGCCTGCCCCATCACATCTAGAGTGCAGCGCGCTCCCCGTACTAAAGAAAGCTGAGGCCGTGAGCGCGCTCGAAGATGATGGTTAGTGAATCAGTCGAGCCGTTGGACAATCGGGCAATTGATGGAGAAACCGGCGCTGCCGAACGGCTTTTCAGCAGAAGCTCCGGTGATCAAGCCGTCTTGCGCGTAGGTGAGAATCTGGAATTCTTCACGAAGTTGCTGGCGATACCCCTTGGAAATGGCCTCGTCAGTCCACGTGTACAAGTTCGCGTCCCAGGCCGGGCTGTAATCGAGAGCAATCGTTGGAATTCCTCCCAGAGTGTTGTTCGGCCTGTGTCCATCGGCCAGGTCAGCCGAGAGTCCTTGACGCTGAGGATTATCGCAACCTTCCGTGCCGTTGGTGGCGATGAAGATGCGTTCGATCGGGCTACCAAGGCTGTCGTCGTCACCCAGGAGCAGTTTACCCATCAATGGAGCGTACGTGTTGTGCTCAATCGCGGCAGCCAGCGGGATGCTGGCGTCCATGGAGAGGTACCAAACCGGGCGGCCGAAGCTGAAGCCGTTGATCAGGTTTAGGGTGACTGTCATATTGACCGGGTCGATGGCAACCACCTGGTCATGGACCTTAGAATAATCGACGTTGCCATTGGGAAAGTCGATCTGGCTGGCATCGACATCGTACGCGACCATCGGAGCGTTGTAGACCACACCTCCGCCATTGATGATTTTGACGTAGGGGCTGTAGTTCGCATCCCCGATTTCGCCGGGCGCGGCGGACTTGGGGGGGAACTCGGCACCTTCCGGTCCAGGAACAATATTCCGTTCCGGCTTGAAGTTGACGGTGCCTTTATCGAACACGAAGTTTCCGTCGGCATCCAGGTTACCGGTTCTCGCGGCGGTGTTGATGTTATTCATCTTTGCGGAAAAGTTCAGGCCAATCTCCTGGGCAATCCCCTCGTCAGAAACATCAGTAACGATGTACCAGGCCGTCTTGCCGGTGCTCTTCACCTTTCCCTTATACAGAGGAATGGTGATCGTGCCAGCAATCGCATCGAGTTTGCCGGTATTGAGCAACTGCACAGGCCCGACAAGGCTCTGGTTGACTGAGGAAGGTGGGGGCCCGAAGTATGAAAGGGGTACATTCGTGCCGATACTCGCAGGGGCGGGAAACAAGTCGCAGCCGGGTTGTCCCAAATCGCGAGGTCCGGCTCCGGGCCCCTGCGCGGAATTGACGCCAGAGTCCAATGCACTTGCAAGCTCGGGCTTTGCGCTGGCAAAGGAAAGCGGCCGTTTTGCCCGCAGGTGCAGAGCCAATGTTTCGGGGGATAAAGGAGGCTTAGCCGCCGCGTTGGCTTGCCCGAAGGCTGCTGAGGGCACGAGACCACACATCACGGTTGCACTTGCCATGACGAATAGTTTGGTCGAGGAGAAGATGCGTGACCGCACGGCGGTCATATTCAGGTCTTTTCCGGAAGGGGAGGACCCACGAAGAGCAGAAATCATTGTCGGACTCCTTAGAGGGATTACACGACGAGGTATTGGAGCACTCCAGACTTCGTCGCGCAGTGGTGAGAATGACCAGCTCTCGATTAGTTACTAACAAAATCATTTGTAGGTACGATTTTTTTATAAGTGAGTAGGTGACGTAGAAAACCATCGTATTTTCGGAATATATGTAACTTATCTCGGCAAAGTGATTCCAATCGGAAGAGCGATAGCGCGAGGTATTGCGTGATTACTGGCCATTCGTTGCTATGTGTCCACATATAGCAGTGTGCCGTGG
>DATAQX010000586.1:0-5718 GCA_036264455.1 Silvibacterium sp.
CCAGGACCGCGGCGATCGAGCTTATGGCGGCTGTAAAGCGATACCCGCGGCCGAATTCGGTCCGGATAAAATCGCGGTCCTCGCCGAGAGCCTTGCGCAACTCGCAGACCTGAACCTTGAGATTAGTCGCGTCGACAAAAATGCCCGGCCAAACAAGGGCCAGGAGTTCGTCCTTAGTGACAAGCGCCCCGTCGGCCTCGATGAGGACCATCAGGACATCTATGGCGCGAGTGCCAAGTTCGACCGGTACACCGTCGGCGAGCAACTGCCGGCCTCGAGTCAATAGGCGGAAACGGCCGAACTCGAGCGTCGTGTCGGCCGCCGACGGGCCCGCTTGATGCCCGGACATTCCCGAACTATCTCGACGCGCCCTCTCCCTCTTCTGTTCTCGTACTATCGATTGTAACTGCATGACCCCGTCCCTCCTCTGAGCGTGCGGTCATCAAACTGAGGGATGACATGCTGTCAGGAGAGGTGGAGCCGCTCTTGGACGGCTTTGCTGTGACGGGAACATCCTTGCTGTATTGCGACGAAGGCGCAATTGGCCAGGGTCTCACCCAACTCACTCCCGCGCGACGGAGGGAATTCAGGGACGGGAGGCGGGCCCGCCCCTTCCCTCCCGATACGCGAGGAAGGGACGGGGTCGAGGCAACGTTCAGGCGAGGTGGTAGAGGCGGGTCACGTTCTCGCTGGTGATCTTGCGGCGCACGCTGGGCGAGATCGCGGCGAGGTTCTTGTCGAGGACGCGCTGGGAATCCGGCCAGATGCAGTCGGGGTGTGGGTAGTCGGCGCCCCAGATGATGTTGTCTTCGCCGATCAGCGGGATAATCGGATCGAGATACTGGTCCTGCTGATAGGTGACGTAGCCCTGGCGGCGGAAATAATCGCTCGGATTTAGCTTGAAATTGAGGCTCCTCGCGCGGTCGGCGTACTCGGTGTCGAGGCGGTCGAAGACGTAGGGCAGCCAGGTCACCCCCGACTCGCCGAGCACGAAATTGAAGTCGGGATACTTCTCGCAGGCGCCGGATGCCAACAGCGAAACCAGCACTTCCATCGTGTCGAGCTGGAATAGGGCCGAGCGCACCAGCCGCCATTGCGTAAAATACTGCTTTTCCATCTCCGGCGTGTCGGGCGCGCGCAACGCCTTGAAGCCGGTCGAGTGGAACGAGATCGGGAACCGGCACTCCGCCGCCAATATCCCTGCCAAAAAGGGAAAAGCAGGGAAGTTTTTCGTTTTCGGCCCCGAAATCGCCTGCCCAGACCGAGAATAACCGCGATATCAAGGGGTTGGACAAAATCATCCGGGCTCCGTAGCAGGGAAAACATTTTCCCTGCCACGAGGCCCAGCAGGGAAAGAGCCGGGAACCGTAACGGCCAAGCGCGAACCGCTTTGAGCGCGCACGCAACCGAGCGGATGGCAAGCGGGAGAGCCAAAATAAACACAATCATGGTCAAAGCCGTATCGATGGCGCTTGCGTCCGAGCGCGTTGCGCGCGAGGAAGGAGATCGATCATTGCTTGTTGATCTCGCTCGGCCCGTCGCGCCGTCTCTTCGAAGCCACTAACATCATGAGCCCTGAAACCCACTCGCAGCTCGCAAATTTCATCTGGAGCATCTGCAACCTGCTCCGGGGTCCCTATAAGCGGAACGAGTACCGCAAGGTGATCCTGCCGCTGACCGTGCTGCGGCGTTTCGATTGCCTGCTCGCGCCGACGAAGGCGCGGGTTCTCGAAGATTACGAGAAAATCCAGAGCCGGCCAGATTCGGTCATCCGCGGTCTGCTCGAACGTATAACGGGCAGACCGTTCTTCAATCTCTCGCGGCTCGATTTCGCTAAATTGCTGGACGATCCCAACCAGCTTGCCGCCAATCTCAACGAGTACATCAGCCGCTTCTTCCATTCCAAAAGATTTTGGGGCAAAATGCATATTAACGAAAGTCCATTTTGGAGTGCTGCACGTTGAGCCGTATGATCGAGTTGCTAGCTGAAAGGGGTGCCGCGCCCGCGCGGGACTTTGTGCTGGCTTGGGGAGAGGGCCGAAATACGTCATGGATGAATGCGGCGCGCGAAGCCACGACGCGGTGCGGCTCGATAGACCATTTGCCCCAAATCCGAGGGCAACTACGATTTCACCTTGGTGAGGTTGCCATAGCGAATGCCGCAGAGAAGGCTGGATTAGGCTTTATACCCATAAAATCTAGGCCGCCAGGTGGCGTCTTCAATGTTGCAAGAGTTGGCCGGTTTGCTTTGGCAAGTGTTGTAGTAAGAGAGAAATATTCTATACCGAGACCTTCTGTTACGCGACTGATGCTCGGGCAGGCAAACAAAGACCTCGAACCGCAAACAAATTTATTCGCTGACCCGAGTGTTGTTCGACCAGCCGCAGAATTGGCCTATTTCGGATGCGCAATTGCGGTGCCGTGGAGAAAAGACCCTACTGTCCCTGCCGCCTTAGCGCTGGGAGCGCTTAATGCAGATTTGACGGAATGGATCGAATGGATACCGTTGCACTGCGCTTATGCGCTTCTGCAGGAGCGCCTCGATTCGGCCGATCCTACTCCGTCCCGCGGAACCGATATTCCCGATAACGTCTTCCCGCGGCTCCGACTACCAAAAGCCGGAGAAGGCGAGGACATCGCTTAGCTGGCGGCAAAAACATGAGCCGACCTAGCACGAAAGGTTATTTCGTCAGAGAGCGTCTCGTCGAGGCCCGTGACGCTCTTGGAATTACGCAACAAGAGTTGGCGCAGGCCCTCGGCAAATCAGATTCGACAATCTCTAATTGGGAAACAGGCCATCAATCGCCCGAACCTATTTCATTACAGCGGCTAAGCACAACTCTAAATCTGCCAACTCAATATTTTCTTCGCACGATGCCGGAATACGGATCATGCGCTATTTTCTTCAGATCTCTTGCAAATGCCGCGGCTCGGGCCCGAACCAGAGAAAAGGCCCGGATGAGATGGTTGCAGCACGCCTCCCTGGCTCTGCAGTCCATTTTGGATTTCCCCCCCGTTAATTTTCCACAACTCCTTGCAGAAGACGGTTATGGGCGTCTGTCATTTGCCGATTTAGAGGAAATAGCTACAGATGTCCGTAAATACTGGAACTTAGGCGAGGGGCCAATTTCAAGCATGGTGCTGGTGGCAGAGAATGCCGGGGTGGTGTTTGGCATAGACCGACTCGGCTCTACCTCTATAGATGGACAGAGCACTTGGTGTTCGTTTGACAATAGGCCGTACATTTTGCTAAACTCTGACAAATACACGGCATTTAGGCGACAAATGGATGTTGCCCACGAGATATCTCATCTCATACTCCATAATGGAGTAACGGAAACCGCGCTAGAACGGGACTTTGATCTCATCGAGGCTCAGGCTAAATATTTGGCGAATGCCATTTTGCTACCTCACAAATCCTTTTCTGCCGAGTTGTATTCGCTGTCGCTCGATGGCTTACTTTCGCTAAAGCCGAGATGGAAGGTTTCTGTCGGAGCCATGATTATGCGTGCCCATCAACTTGATATTCTGAGCGATGAAGCAGAACGCCGGTTGTGGAAATATCGAGCGTCCCGCGGTTGGCATCGACGAGAGCCCTACGATCTCCCTACTGAAACACCCGTTGAAGAGCCCCGTCTGCTTCGTCGTTCTATCGAAATGCTTGTTACACAAAAGATAAGGTCAACGGCAGATCTGCTCTACTCGGACATTTGCCTGCCTGCGGTGGATCTTGAAATGATCGCGGTTCTCCCGAGAGGATATTTTGGAATTTCCGGCAATGTTACCCCACTTATAAGGCTAAAGGAAGAATCCGGGACGGTGGTGCCCTTCAAGCGATCTACCTAGTGGACCATCTCTTCGACGCAGCCTTCCTCGCGATCTCGCTTCTTCGCTCAGGCGTCAGCTTCTCCCGGCGTGCGGCGCCGCCCTTTCGACCGAGCGCCTGAGCAGCCTTGTCCTTGCCCGAATCGCCCATGTCTTCCTCGATCTCGCCGGTCAGAATCTTGGCAACGCGAATCGCGTTGGCGACGGTGTCGGCTGGTCGTTTCTGGCCCTGTGGTCCCTTCGGCATGGTTACCTCTCGCAAATGCGTGACGCTAAGCATATATAGAGCGGACACGCATTCTTTTAGGGTAATTGATGATGAGCACACCGATAAGCTGCGAAACCGCGATCCGCGTCCTCCAGGGTTGCGTTGATGGGGGAGCCAGACCTGGAGACATGCTCGGCCCGAACCTCTTCAAAGGTCCGGTTCGCATGCCGGGTCTACCCGCAGATTTTCCGCCAGCGATGGACTTTGCTGTGGCACAGGGTTGGGTCGAGAAATTGGATCCGGACCAGTACCGTCTGACCGATACCGGTTTTGCGGTAACACAGTCGGACGCCAAAGGATAAGCGGGATGCCACCCCGCCAGATCAAGGCTTTCTATTTTATCGTGGTCGATGACGACACCGGCGCATTTACCGTCGAGGGCCCAATGGCCGACGACACGCAGTGGACGCATGCGGTTCATCTTGCGCAAGAGGCCGGCCGCCGCGTGCGGTGCTCTTCTGCGGAGTACCCATCAGCCGATGCAGCCGCAGCTGATTGGCTGCGCGCCTACGGAGGGACCCAACGTCCGTCAGGATCCATTGTTCATCGGGCCCAAGCCGCGCTCTAAATTTCAAAATGAGTCACCACCCGACCGCGAACTCGAAATGCTGTACGGCTACGGACGGTTTCTGCTGCCGCATCTCCAGCTCGATCGCGGCGCAACGATTGATCTCGGAGACGAGGTCGATCTTCAGTACTACCGCCTGTCACTAGAATTCTCGGGAGCGACCGAGTTAGGCGAGGGCGAGGCCTAACACATCAGAAGCCCAACCGAGGTCGGCACCGGCCGCGCAGAGGACGAGCAGGCTCCTCTCTCAACGATCATCCAGTTGCTGAACGAGCGTTTCGGGACGCAGTTTACCGAGGAGGATCGCCTCTTCTTCCAACAGATCAAGGAAAGGGCGTGCCGGAATACGCAGGTCGTTCAGACTGCACTCGCCAACCCGCTCGACAAGTTTGAGCTCGGCATCCGCAAGCTGATCGAGGATTTGATGATCGAGCGCATGGGCGAGAATGATAAGATCGTGACTCGCTACATGGCCGATCGCGACTTTCAAAGCTCGGCCTTTCCGATCTTGGCACGCGATATCTTCGAGACCATCCACGGCCGATCGTCCGCAACCAGCGCTGCGATCCCACCTGTCGCTACGCCCCCACCGTAACCCTCCCCCGCTTACGGGGGAGGGAATGGAGGCTGGTGTGTGCCGTTCGTTGGTGTCAGTTGAGGTGATAGAGACGGGTCACATTCTCGCTGGTGATCTTACGGCGCACGCTGGGTGAGATCTGGGCGAGGTTCTTGTCGAGGACGCGCTGCGACTCCGGCCAGATGCAGTCGGGGTGCGGGTAGTCGGCGCCCCAGATGATGTTGTCTTCGCCGATCAGCGGGATGATCGGATCGAGATACTGGTCCTGCTGATAGGTGACGTAGCCCTGACGGCGGAAATAGTCGCTCGGCCTTAGCTTGAAATTAAGGCTTTTCGCCCGGTCCGCGTACTCGGTGTCGAGCCGGTCGAAGACGTAGGGCAGCCAGGTCACCCCCGACTCGCCGAGCACGAAGTTGAAGTCGGGATACTTTTCGCAGGCGCCCGACGCCAGCAGCGAGACCAGCACCTCCATCGTGTCGA
>DATAQX010000609.1:0-7076 GCA_036264455.1 Silvibacterium sp.
ATCTGGATGGCCGCAAGCCCGACGCTGCTCGAAGCAGCGGTGATCAGCACAAAGTCCCCCGCGGTCACATGCCCGAACTCGACCAGGGCGCCATACGCAGTCATGTACTGCATCCAGATCGCCGCGCCCTCCACCGGGGAAAGATTGGGGGGATACTCGCCCAGCGCCGCGACCGGAGCAATCACTTCTTCGCCCACCATGCCGTACTCGATCATCGAGAACGCCGGAATCGTCGCGACCGTCTTGGCGATCCAGTCCGTGTCAACGCCCGGTCCCACTTCCTTAACCACCCCCGCTGCCTCATATCCAAGTGTGGACGGCAGCTTCGGGTCTTCGAGATACATACCGTGGTAGAACATCGATTCCGCGCGGTTCAGACCTATCGCCTGAACGCGGAGCTTTACTTCACCTTTCCTGAGCTCCCGCAATGGCAGGTCCTCAATCCTCAGGTTTTCCGGACCTCCGAGCTGATGAAAGCGAACGACCTTAGGCATAAGAATCTCCCCCCAGGCTTTGGATGGAAGAGAGGCGTTGAAAGCTTCAGGCTAAGTGCGGCCTAAACCCACTCACCCTGACGCATGAGAGCTTCGGCATGACCAGTTGAGGTGATGCCGTCTACGTCCATTTTCCCTGAACCGATCATCCAGTCGACGTGGATGAGGCTGTCGTTCGCTCCGAGCGCGGCGAGCTGTTCCGGGGTGAGTTTGTCGCCATCTTTGAGGCAGGTGCTGTAGGCCTGGCCAAGCGCGATGTGGCAGGCGGCGTTTTCGTCGAAGAGGGTGTTCGAGAAGAGCAGGCCGCTCTGCGCGATGGGCGAGGAATGCGGCACCAGTGCCACTTCGCCGAGACGGCGCGCGCCATCGTCGGTGTCAATCATGCGCTGCAGGACTTCCTGCCCCCTGGCGGCTGTCGCTTCGACGACGCGTCCGGCTTCAAAGCGGACGGCGATTCCCTCGATCATCGTTCCCTGATGGGAAAGAGGCTTGGTGCTGGTGACGGTACCCTCCACGCGATCTTTGTGCGGCGTGGTGAAGACCTCTTCTGTCGGCATATTGGGGATGCAATAGCGTCCGTTGCCGGCGGTGGTGCCTCCGCCCAGCCAGAGGTGGTTATCGGCGAGGCCGACGCGGAGGTCAGTGCCCGGCGCGCGAAAGTGCAGGGCAGCGTAGCGTTTCTGATTGAGCAGGTCGGCGCGGCGGTGCAGGCCGGCGTCGTGGGCCTTCCAGGCGGCGACGGGGTCGGGCGTGTCCACGCGGGAGGCGGCGAAGATGGCATCCCAGAGGCGCGTGAGGGCTTCGTCGGCGGGCAGATCGGGGAAGACGGTTGCCGCCCAGGCGGGTGTTGCCGCGGCGACGATGGTCCAATTAATGTCGTGGCGGGTGATGAGTTCGAGCGCGGGGCGGTAGGCTTTGGAGACGGCGCGATTAGCGCGGCCGACCTTCTCCGGGTCTTCCTGCGAAAGCAGCGAGGGGTTTCCCCCGGCGACTGCGAGGCGCGCGGCACCGCTGCGGAAGGCATTCGCAAGGCCTTCGTAGAGCCAGCTCGGCGCGTAATCGAAGCTCTCATTGGAACCGTATCTGTAGCGCAGCAACTGGGACTCTTCGTCACCGAGTAGCGTGGTTACGAGGGACGCTCCGGCCTTGTAGGCCTGCCCGGTGATGCGGCGCACGAGCGGCAGCGTATCCAGCGTAGCGGTCATTACCAACTCCTGGCCGGGCGCGAGGCCGAGACCGACGCGGATGGCTACTTCGGCGAGACGGTCGAGTTTTTGTTCGTGGGTGAGGGCGGTAATTTCGAGGGTCGATGTGCTCATGTGTGTACTTCAAGTGTAGCGCCGAAAAACGGTAGATACAGGTTACGAAGGCCGGGAGGTGATGCCCGATCGGCGTACCCATTTCCCGTCATGCTTCTCCAGGTAGACCCATTGGCCCGATGCGCAAAGGTGGCCACACCAGTTGTTCATGAAGACCAGCGCGGCGGTGTGACCGGAGTTGAAGAAGACCTGGCTGAAAAAATTGATGCCGGGAAAGCCTGCGTACTTCGACCGAAGCGCTGAGCTGGCATCCACGGCTGTGCGCGCGTGCCGAAATTCAGCCACCTGATCGGCAGTCATTAACGTGAGGGGCTTCGCCAGATCAAACTGATCGGTGAGCTGAATCCGCTCGTATTTGCGCGCCTCGAAATCGCGGACGGCCTCGTGAAACCCCTTTGGATGGTCTTTGGGCGCCTTGAGGTGGCCCTCGGGCGGGATGGCTGGATTCATGTCTGAAATATTTACCGTTGTATCAGCAATTGCCCATCGCTGGTTTTGCTCCGGAGCCATACTGCTGAATGTATCGCCCGGCATGAGCAGCGAGTAGATCGCGTAGGAGTCGGCGGCGCGATCCGGAGGCATGGGCAAAGCACTGGAACTGGCTTGGGCGGGAACTATCGATGCTGCGAAGCTGATCACAGCAGCCAGAGAGGCGGAGACAAGCAAAGTCTTCCTAAGCATAAAGGCGGCCTCGAAACTACCGGGAGCAAAAGCACTCCCGGATGCATTGTAGACGCTTCAGGAGACGGACTGCTCGTAACGGGCGATCAGTGTCCGCCGGAGACGCCAGCGGCAAGCTCCCACGGCGCCAAACCCTTGGCCGGAGCATCCTGATCGCGACCCTTTACCCGGTCGTACATATACTCATCGCTTACCGATCCGAGAGCTTCGTTATAGAGGGTAGCCTCGCCGATAACCTCACTAAACTCCTCCGCGAAGCGATGCTCCGCCTTGAGGCGGTCGGCGGTCGCGGGAATTTCTATCTTGCTGGTCTTGAAGAACTTCTGAAAGCCGCGATCCAGAAGATACGCGATCTCTCCGCCAAAGAGCACGCCAGGCCTGGTTACCAACGCGGCTCCCTTGCCGTCTTTGGCAGGGGCCAGGATAGCGGCGCAGCCGTATCTTGAGACGATAAACCGATTTGCGACGCCCGGCACCTCTCGCACATCAAATTGAAGGCTGCGAAGCTTGTTGAGAATTTCATCGAAGGTGAGCGGCTTGATTTTCCTGGGCATGACGGCTGGTCTCCGGTTGCGATTCTGGCCAGCGATTGTGATGTTCGGGCACCAAAGTTACACTGAAAGCTGGCGCAATCGGCTCCCCTTCACTGTCGCATATCGGGGCTGGGCCTGCAACGCGGCCTATAGAGATTCATGGCTACTCTCACCAACTCGGCGTCGAGCTCGACGATCCCTCTGGGGTCGGCACTGCTGGAGCGGATCGGGAACACGCCGCTCATTCGGCTGGAACGCATAGCTGCACACATGCCTGGGATCCAGATCCTGGGTAAGGCAGAGTGGGCCAATCCGGGCGGTTCGGTGAAAGACCGGGCGGCTTCGGCTATTGTCGCGGACGCGCAGCAGCGAGGGCTTCTAGGCACCGGAAAGCATTTGCTCGACGCGACCAGCGGCAACACCGGCATCGCCTATGCCATGCTGGGCGCGGCCATGGGATTTCCGGTGACGCTGTGTGTGCCGTCGAATGTGTCGCTGGAGCGTAAGCGGATTTTGAATGCGTATGGAGCGCAGGTGGTCTGGACCGATCCCGCCGATGGCTCGGATGGGGCGATTCGCAAGGCGCGTGAGCTTGCGGCTAACGAGCCGGAAAAATTCTTCTACGCCAACCAGTATGGAAACGACGCCAACTGGCGGGCGCACTACCTGGGCACTGGGAATGAGATCTGGGAGCAGACGGAGGGGCAGATTACGCACTTTGTCGCGGGACTCGGCACCAGCGGGACATTTATGGGAACTACGCGGCGCCTGAAGGAACTGAACCCCGCTATCCAGTGCATTTCAATGCAGCCCGATTCACCGTTCAATGGCCTGGAAGGCTTGAAGCACATGGCGACGGCGATCGTTCCTCCGATCTATGATCCGGCGCTTGCCGACCGGAACGTCGAGGTGGGGACCGAGGCAGCCTATGCGATGGCGAAGCGCCTGGGACGGACAGAGGGATTGCTGGTCGGCGTGTCGGCTGCAGCCGCGGTTGCAGCCAGCCTGCGCATTGCTGAAGAAGAGTCGGCCAGCGGGAAAGAAGCAGTAATTGTTACAATTTTATGCGACTCCGCCGACAAGTATCTGAGCGAACGGTTCTGGGAGGAGTAGACAGATGCTGAAGCTGAACGAGCAGGTTTACGACGCGATTCGACACCATGGTGAGGAGACGTATCCCCATGAGTGTTGCGGCGTGCTGCTCGGCCGCTCGGAAGATGGAGTGAATGCGGTGGAGGACGCGGTGCGCGCGGGCAATACCCGGACGGATTCGGCGCATAATCGCTATCACATTGCTCCGCAGGAGCTGGTAAAGATTCAGCGGATGGGTCGAGAGCGCGGTCTGGATATTGTCGGATTTTACCACTCTCATCCGGATCATCCAGCGCAGTGGTCGACGACCGATTTTGCGGAAGCGCACTGGCTGGGCTGCTCGTATGTGATCACCGCCGTCGAAAAGAGTATGGCCCGGCAGACCAATTCGTTTCTGCTTACGGGCAGCAGTGAAGAGACCAAGACCTTTGAGAATGAACTGGTGGAAGTCGAAGCACTTGAAGTCGAGCGATGTCGATAGCGACTTAACTCGCTCCTATTCAGGCTAAAGCCTGATTTCCAAAGCGACTTCATAAGTGCCAAAGGACGATTTCACCATGAAAATCC
Organism: Silvibacterium sp.; assembly: GCA_036264455.1. GTDB lineage: Bacteria > Acidobacteriota > Terriglobia > Terriglobales > Acidobacteriaceae > Silvibacterium. The sequence goes on from DATAQX010000609.1 coordinate 4,687, forward strand.
ATATTCCAACGCCATTGCGCGTATATACAGATAAGCAGGATACGGTCGGTGTGGAAGCATCGACGGTTGGTGAGGCGCTCAATGCGCTGACCGCGAAGCATCCCGACCTGAAGAAGCATCTTTATTCGGAGGAAGGCAGGTTGAGGGCTTTCGTCAATGTGTATCTGAACGACGAAGACATCCGCTATCTTCCGGAAAAGGAAGGGACCAGAGTGGGCGGCAACGATGCCCTGTCCATCATCCCCTCGATCGCCGGCGGGGGACTGGCCGTCCAGGCACACGCGCCTTCGGCGGTGCTGGCCGCACGGCGGACGCGCTTCGCGCCGTGGTAATGGCTTTTTGGGACCTCCCTTTGGTCGGTTTTGAGATTGATACAAGCAATTCTGAGTTTGTGGAAGAAGAGATAACGATATGGCAACCACACTGGAACATCCTGCGACGCTGCCGCAGTTAAGCAATGAGGAAATCGGGCGCTACTCACGGCATCTGCTTCTGCCCGAAGTGGGCATGGAAGGGCAGCAAAAGCTCAAGGCCGCGAAGGTGCTGTGCGTCGGTACCGGCGGACTCGGATCTCCACTTGCCTTCTACCTTGCTGCGGCGGGGATCGGCACGCTTGGACTTGTCGACTTTGATGTGGTCGACGAGAGCAACCTGCAACGGCAGATTATCCACTCAACGAAGGATGTGGGCCGGCCGAAAATCGATTCGGCTACGGAAAAGCTAAAGGCACTGAATCCATACCTGAACGTCGTCAAGCACGAGACGATGCTGACCAGCGCGAACGCCCTTGAGATCATTCGCGAGTATGACATCGTCGCTGACGGCACGGATAACTTCCCCACGCGCTACCTGGTCAACGATGCTTGTGTGCTCACCGGCAAGCCGAATGCTTACGGATCGATCTTCAGATTTGAGGGCCAGGCCAGTGTCTTTGCTACCGAGGAGGGGCCCTGTTATCGCTGTCTTTATCCGGAGCCGCCGCCGCCGGGCCTGGTTCCCTCGTGCGCTGAAGGTGGTGTGCTCGGCATCCTGCCGGGGCTGGTCGGCGTCATCCAGGCGACAGAAGTCATCAAGTTCATCCTCGGCAAAGGTGAGCCGCTCATTGGCCGGCTCCTGCTTGTCGATTCCCTCAATATGCACTTCCGCGAGTTGAAGCTCCGGAAAAATCCCGATTGCCCTGTGTGCGGAGAGAATCCTACTGTGACAAAACTTATCGACTATGAACAGTTCTGCGGAATTACCCCGCAGGCAGCGCCTGCGCAGATACAGAACGGCATCCCGCAGATCAGCGCGATCGAACTCAAGCGCAGGCTCGATGCCGGCGAAGACCTCTTCGTTCTTGATGTGCGCGAACCCCACGAGTATCAGATTGCAAACCTCGGCGCAAAACTCATCCCGCTGGGAGAACTGCCGAGCCGCCTTGGCGAGCTCGATCCAGCCCGCGAGATGGTTGTTCACTGCAAGTCAGGCGGCCGCAGCCAGAAGGCCTCGGAACTGCTTGCTCAGAACGGCTTCAAGAAAGTCCATAACCTGGCCGGGGGCATCAACGGGTGGTCGACCGACGTCGATCCCAAGATTGCAAAGTACTAGGGCCTGTTAACAGGCCCTGGATTCTGGGCAAACAAATCCTTGAGCGGTGCATCGGAAGATGCGCCGCTTTTCATTTCGGCAAATCAACCCTTTGCCGGTTGTTCATGAGTGTGCGTATACTCCCGGTTGCGCGAGAAAGGCTTGCGCATTTATGGACCTTATTTTTGTTCGGATTATTTTTTTCCTGGTTCTTTCGGTTGCCTGCTATTTTTTTCGGCCTTTCGGCCTCAACTCCTGGGCTTCGGCCGCAATCGGTGCTGCAACGGCCTCCCTGGTCATTGTCTTTGAGCTGCGGGTGCGTGCGCTCAGCCTGCGAAAGCTGATCGGAGCTGTGACGGGGAGCATCCTGGGCATCTTCGGAGCCTTTCTTATTTCACTGGTGCTGCGCAGCAGCCTGCCCGCCGGCCCGGTGCAAAGCGTGCTGCAAATCTTTGTGCTGCTGCTGATGTCCTACATTGGACTGGTTATCGGGACGAGCAAGGGGGACCTGCTCAACCTGGGCGCGCTCGGCGATCTTTTCAACTCCGAGCGCAGTGCCAGCAAGCGCAATCTAAAAGTGCTGGATACCAGCGCCATCATCGACGGCCGCATAGCCGATATGGCAGAAACGGGATTTTTCGAGGGCTCGCTCGTTGTCCCGGAGTTTGTGCTCCGCGAGTTGCAGATGGTGGCCGACTCCCAGGACGGCTCCAAACGGCAGAGAGGCCGCCGCGGACTTGACGTGCTGCAGCGCATGCAAAGCAATTCACTGCTCACCATTCAAATCATTCCGAACGATTATCCCCAGATCCGTGAGGTCG
>DATAQX010000001.1:0-9311 GCA_036264455.1 Silvibacterium sp.
CAGCATCGCATTAGGAACCGTTGGTCCAATCTGGTTCTTCTCCCCCAATGTGGGGATGTAGCTAATACCCATGTGCGAGTGCACGGGCACGTGTAATCTTCTGACTCCACTTGGGAGGCAACCAGCCATACATACCCGGGAAATGAGATTGACCCAACGAGTGGATCTAGCACCGGTCCAGTGACGTGAAATGCTCTGAGCATCATGCGAATGAACCCTGGCACTCGTGCGTTCCCCTCTCGCGGTTCTGATCTGGCGCCCATGGTCGCGATCGAGCGGCACGCCCGCGCGCCGAGACGAAACAGCAGTGTGCCGAAGAAGGGATGGTCAAGCAGAAGCGCCGTGCGCGCCTTTTGGATGCGCACGACACTCGACGGTGTAGTTATGATTTGAAGCATAAGTTGGCATTCCTGGATCCATAGGATGGCAGTGAAGAGAAGTGTATTTTAATTCGCCCATGATGTATCCACTGTTGTCACATTATGGTTTTTTTGGGGAGGGGGATGAAGTTCACTTTCCGATAAGCCCGGTTGTAGGGGCAAGTAGGCGAAGACCAGATTGATCTGAACAGCTCGATGAGCGATATGTTGTGAAAGCAATAGTCGAGAGGAAACCTGACTAGAAGCCTACTTAAAATTACTGATCTGATCGCGAGGATCGACCCGACGTCGATTGCCTCTCGGCTTTGTGATGGACTACGCGTATGACGATCGCTTGGAAAAGATGAGACTCAGGACTTTCCTGAAAGTCGCATTCATGGTGGCATTTGCCTCTTTGGTGATGGTCGCGTACGACAAGCCAGTACGCGCGTATCTGCGAGCCAGATGGTGAGGTCGCGTATGAGTGGCTCGAAGAGCTTCGCTTGTATCCGTCGCCGCCACGGCTGGATAGCTTTCTATTGGGCTTGAGGACGGAACTCCTGCGCCAGTTCAGCAGTCGATATGGATTTCCAGTGCCGGTTGTATTGGTCAAGAGAACAAAAACTGCGGGTCCACATGCGATCGATATATAAATCCCCTCTCAGGTGTCTGCGGAGTCCGCAGAACGATCTGGAGGTGCGGGCGATTCTGCAGTATTCACAGCAGCAGTTTTATAACGGGATCACGAACGGGCTGGGGACGCCGACAACGAACCTTGTGAGCGCATCGATCGGCGAGACTTGGAGCAGGACGTTTCCGCATAACGTGAAGTTCAACGAGTATGTGGCGCTGACTCCGACCTTCAATGTGGTGAGAGCTTATTCGGGTGTGGCAGTGACGAGCTTTGTGTTTCCGGTGTATAAGAAGCTGAATTTCGGTGTCGACTATAGACAATTATCTGGGTAATCCACCGGAGGGATTTCAGCGGAATACATTCCAGTTCACCTCGGGATTACGTACACGCTGAAGTAGATTGTCGGAATTCCTTTACCTGTAGAAGACTCTCTGATTGCGGTCGCAATTATTCTTTTACCAGTAGAATCCCGCTATTCCACGGGACCGCAGCATTTTACTGGTAAAGGAATTTCTCAAGCGCTAACTAGCCTTCTCTCCGGGCTGACGCAGCGGTTCGCGGCTAACGCTGGTCAGAATCACCCCGACTTCACGTGCGCAAGAGCAAGCCTAAGGACAAAACCTGAGCGTCGATTTCTAACCCGCATCTCGCCGGTTATGTGCTCTCGAGAATTACACGCGAGTAGCACGCCTCACTGCGGTACTTCTGTCTCTGGCTTCTTGTAACAAGGACACTTGCAAAACACTGGTCCGAGTTCGTGATCCCCAGCTTTGGACACCGTGACACGTTATTCCTGCACTTTGAGCCGTTGACGCAGATCGTGTATCAAGCTGCGCTCCCAGTTAGCGCAAAATTTACCTGCACAGAAATGGCAAGCCCTGACCCTCTTTTCGCTTCACGGCTTAGTTTTCAAAGCCCGGTTTCACAGCCCGCTCTTGATAGTCAATTTCTGTATCCCGTGGGCCCGTTCATCGGTTCCAGCGTCTGCGGCGAGACGTTCCCCAACAGCCCGTACTCCTTCAATTTTCTGTACAGCGTCGTCTTGCCGATCCCCAGCAGTCGGGCCGCCAGCAGTTTGTCGCCCTTCAGTTGCTTGATCGTGCTCAAGATCGCCTGCTTTTCCAGCTCTGCGAGCGGCATCACGCGTGGCGTCGCACCCGGCTGCGCAGTCGCCGCCTGCGCCTTCTGCATCTGCGACGATGCTTCGCGCCGCAATCCCAGTTCATGGTTCTGCAACTGCGTCGGCAGATCACCGACGTGAATCACCGGCCCCGACGCCAGCCTGCACGCGCGCTCGATCGTCGCCTCCAGCTCGCGCACATTCTGCGGCCAGTCGTAATCCATCATGCTGCGCAGCGTCTCGTCGCTCAGCGTGTAGTTTTCCCCACTCTCCCGCGACATGCGATCCAGGAAGTGCATCGCCAGCAGGGGAATATCGCTGCGTCGCTCGCGCAACGGAGGAATGCGCAGTGTCACCACATTCAGCCTGTAGTACAGGTCCTTGCGGAAGGTTCCCTTCGTCACCGCAGCCGCCAGGTCCACGCTGCTCGCCGCCAGGATGCGCGCATGCAGCGGAATGCGGTGCGTCGCCCCCGCCGGATGGATCTCCTTCTCCTGGAGCACCCGAAACAGCTTGCCCTGCAGATCCGGCGTCAGTTGGCCAATCTCGTCCAGAAACACCGTGCCGCGCTCCGCCGAAGCCAGAATGCCCGGCGCGTTGCGCAACGCGCCCGGGAAGGCACCCTTCACATATCCGAACAGCTCGTGCTCGATCATCTCCAACGCGAAGGCTCCGCAGTCCACCGTAAGGAATGGTTGCGATGCGTTCTCGCTCTGCGCGTGGATGGTGCGCGCCACCATCTCCTTGCCAGCGCCCGGCTCGCCTGCGATCAGCGCCGGGTGATGGCTCTGCGCCACCTTCGCCAGGATGCGGTAGAGCTTGTCCATCTCCGGGCTGCGCCCGACTAGGTTCCCCGCGCCGCCCGAGCTGAGCAGCCGCTCCCGCAGGGTCCGGCTCGCACCGCTCATTAGCCGCTTTTGCGCCGCGCGCTCCAAAACCGTCTCCAGTTCTTCCATCAGGAACGGCTTGGTCAGGTAATCGGTAGCGCCACCGCGCATTGCCTCCACGGCTGATCCGATGGTGGTCGTGGATGTCATCACAATGATTGCCGTATCGGGCTTCAACGCTTTTACCTCTTCCAGGAGCTGCATACCTTCGCGCCGGCTGGCCTTCAGCTCCATCAGCAGCAGGTCTACCGTGTGGCTGCGCAGCAGTTGCTGCGCATTGTTCATTTCCGCCACGCCTTCGGCGGCGAAGCCCCTTTGCGTCGCGATCTCCATACATGCCGATCGAGTCGCGTCGTCTTCTTCAATGACGAGAACGTGAAGTCTGTTCCCGCTATGTTCCATTCCAGTAATTTCGTCCAAGGCAGCACCTCAAAAAGTGAAAAGTTGCCGATACGGAACCGCATAGTGCATTTTTTACACGTCGACCATGCAATCTCTACAGGGATCAGTCTAACCAGATTTCATTCCGGGAATGATCCTCAAAAGATGTCAAATCCTGACTTCAGTAATGGTCAGGGGCGGTGAGTCGCTTCCACCAAAGCAGCAGCAGGAGCCGCGCGAATGGCGAAGGCCCAAAGGGAAGGAAGGGCGAGTAGGCGCGACTCGATAAGCGATAAGGGGCAGAAAACCCCAGTTCTGCTGGCCTTCAGCGAGGAGAGCAAGGGTGAAGCCCTGCATGCTTCTAGCGAAGGTCCGAATCGTTCATGGCGATCCAAGCACTGGAGTTTGTAAATGCGCTACCGCTCGAATGGAGACTTGTCAGAAAGGACGAGCCGCTCACGCCATGGAAGCCGGGACTGCCGGAACGCAAGAAATTCGCATTCCACGATCTTCAGCGATTCAACGGTTCTGGTACGTCTGGAACGCCTGGTCGTAACGCCGTATTGGAGACGCGCGGCATTGGCGATGGGACCGTTCTCGTCGGGCGCAGAGATCGCACTTACACGATGCCGCGAGCTGGCGAGTTAATCTCTCTCGCAAGGAGCACTACCGATAATTCATCTTAGTGTCCTTGGAGCCTCTTCTGCCTGCTTCCAACAGCCGGACGCAGATCCGCCTCCGATGCTTCCACCCCAATGAGTGCTATGGCGTAAGCGTGGACTGAGGCCTCAATCCACGCTTACGCTATGGCCGCATCCGCACAATGAGGAGCGGGCGAGGCAAATATGTTTGCTTGGTACCGGGAATCGGCCCTGATTCAGCGTTTGCACTCCGTTTCCTGCGTTGACCTTCAGCTGCGCCGGGGCTTTCAGGTTTGCCGAGATATACACCTCATCCGCCAGTCGGCCATATACGGTGCCAATGGGAGGGATGTTCGTGCTCGCCGTGGTTGCTTTCGACTGTGTGCGGTATGCCCAGTACAGCGAATCCGAGTGGATCTGAGGGTCCGCCGCCGTCTTGTACCACTGGATGTAGTACTTCAGGAAATCAGTCGCCCCGGAGTGGCTGTGGAAGTACCCCTGCAGAAACAGTGGCACGCCGGATTGCACGAGAAAATTCGCGAATGGTTACTTGTTCGGGTCGTCGATCGGACTCACACAGGTGCCCTCGATGAAGTCGTTCCAGGTGACGATCTCGACCAGGTCCGGATGGCTGACGTTGATTGCATCCAGCCAGAGTTTACGCATCCCGCTGTATCCGCTGTACTCGAAGTAGCGTGCGGCATCCGCGCCCCAGAACTCGATTCGTCACCGGGGCTTGTCCGCGCTATGCAGCACCTCAGAGTACGCCTCGCTCGAGGGAATCTGGTCCGGACTCGCGCCCTGCCCCGGCAATACCTCAATAGAACGAGCCATCGATGATGTTCTGATACTGATTGAAGCCCTGTTGGATATCCGCCCTCGCCGGCGTCTCTCCGCCCCAGAAAAACGCCGGCAGGAGGAACAGCCGCAGAGGAGCGCTAGAAGCCACTCCCTGCGCATCGGAAAGTGCGTTGGTGTTGTTGTAGGTTCAAAGCACCGGGCAGACCGCTTGCGGACGCCGTTTTGTGTGCCAGATGTGTGCGTTACGCTGGGCGCAACTTCATGGTCCCGATTCCGCGCGCCTCCAGTTGGGAGGACCTGAACCACCATCTGGAAGCCGATCGCCGGAAGCGGCGTGAACGGCGGCTGCGCGGGCACACAGAGAGCCTCGGCGAGCGGTTCGAGCGCGACCGTGCCCGCACTACTGCCGTTGCCCGCCTCTCCCTACGAAGCTTTTCCGCCCCACTGGCCTGGTTTTTGCTCCGCCCTTGACCTTCCTCGATCTCGCCCGCCCCCTATTGATTCATTAGTAATTATATTGGGAAATGCTGCGGCGCCTTTTCAAAATATAGCGTATAAAGGGAAACGCGATTTAGCAAGTGACTCAAGTGAGCTCTCGGGATGAGTGTTTCCACCATCACTACCGTAGTTCTTCTTTCTCACGATGCAGCATCCATGAACATCCATACGCATATTTCAGCCCATCGAAAATCTATAAGTCATTCTTTTAGTTGCACTTGGAGGCAAGATTCTGATGTTTTACAAGTATTTCCGCTGCTGGGTTGCAGCCAGTGTGATGATGCTTACTGTCAGCACCCTGAGCAGCGCACAAACGATTACGGGCTCTATTAATGGAACAGTAACTGACCAAGCCGGAGCTGTTATTCCAAATGCTATTATCGCCGCTCATAATGTTGACACCGGCGTAGACACCAAAACAACATCCAACGGTACCGGTGATTACAATATCCGCTTCCTGCAAATCGGCCACTATTCGGTGACGGTTTCAGATTCGGGTTTCTCCACCTACACCTCGCCGCAATTCACCCTCGAAGTGAATCAGGTTGCGAAGATTGACGCTAAACTAGCGCCGGGGAGTGCATCTCAAACAGTTACGGTCGCCGGACAACTCCAGCCGATTCTTGATACCGACAACGCATCCATTGCCAGCACCTTTACCGCGAACACAATTCAGAATCTGCCACTGAACGGCCGCAATTTTTCATCTGTGACCTCGTTCATTCCTGGCGCTGTGACTGCAACTCCATCTGGCCTAACCGGCGTAAATGCCATCGAGCGTGACACGAATCAGAACGGTCAGGTTTCCATTAATGGCAATCGCAACCAGACCAACAACTATCTGCTGGATGGCGTTGAGATCAACGAAACGATCAACAACGTGATCGGTTACAACCCGAGTCCCGACGCGCTTGAAAATCTGACGGTTATCACCTCCAACGCGGGTGCCGAGTACGGCAACGTGAATGGTGGCGACGTAATCGCAGTCATCAAGAGCGGCACAAACAACTTTCATGGTTCGGCTTTCGGCTTTCTCGAAAACGACAACCTGGATGCGAACACGTGGGCGAACAACTTCTCAGGGACCCCAAAGCAGCCATTTACGGAAACATATTTCGGCGGAACGATTGGCGGTCCGGTCCTGCATGACAAATTATTTTTCTTCGCGGACTATCAGGCCGCCCGCTTCCACACTGGAGGCACTCAGACTGCGAGCGTCATTCCTGAAGCATTCCGCAACGGTGATTTTTCCTCATCTCCGGTACAGCTCTATCACTTTGTAAATGGCGTTCGTACGCCATATGCAAACAATCAGGTACCGGTTACGAACCCGGTGGCGCAATATTTGTTTGCTCATCCGGAGCTATATCCTCTTCCCAATAGAACCCCTACCGACGGAATCGCACAGAACAACTACATTGGCAACTATCGGAATACTGTGCGCAATGACCAAGCCGATGCGAAAATCGACTGGCACTATGGATCGAGAGATACCTTCAGTGTCCGTTATTCGCAGGGCGAGGCCTCCGATGCAACACCGCAAACTCCGCTTGCCATTACTTTTCCCACTGTGAATAGTTATCCCTTTAAGGGCATCGCGTTCAATCAGGTGCATGTCTTCTCACCCGCAATCGTCAACGAGTTCCGTGCAGGCTGGTCGCGTATTCGCTGGGTGCAGGGCATTCCGGTTGACACAACTGGCGCGTTCGGCCTCACGGGCAATTCGGTGGTCGGTATTAATTATCCCAATCAGCCGTATCCGGGCTTTGCCTTTCAGGACTTCTCGAACGCCCAGGGCAGCTTCAACCAGACTTACCTCACCGGCATCGGTACTACGGGCCTCGGCAGCAGTCTGATCAACAACATCTTCACCTACGGCGACAACCTCACCATCGAATCGGGCAAGCACACAATGAAGATGGGTGCGGAAGTGGTTCGCTACCAGCAGAACAACTTTTACCCCGGCAATGATGGCGTGGAGGGCCGTCTGCAGTATGGCGGCGGATTCACGGGCAGCAATGTCGCCGACTTCGATTCGGACCAGGTTTTCTACGCTGGTATCTCAGCCAATGTAGGCCGTTCTGGTCAGCGTCAGTATCGTGATGCGGGCTTCTTCCAGGATGACTGGAAAGTAACTTCCACTCTGACCCTGAACCTGGGACTGCGTTATGAGTATGACCAACCAATCTACGAAGTGAACGATAAGCAGGCCAATGTCGATCTGGCTACCGGCCAATACTACGCTGCGGGCACGCCTGAAGCCGCCCAAGTCTTTGGCGATGGACATGCACTCTACCATCCGGTTTACTCCAATCTCATGCCCCGTATTGGATTTGCTTTCCAGGCATCTGCCCGCTGGGTTTTCCGAGGCGGTTACGGCACTACCAATTTCCTTGAGGGCACCGGCGCCAACCTGCGCCTGAACTTCAATCCGCCGTTTCAGCCGGCCTTTACTTACCAGGCGACAAACGCCAGCGCTACCAGTCCAGGTACGCCACTCAAGGCAGAGAATGCTTTGCCAGTGAGCTTTGCCGCTTCTACCAGCAGCAATACACTTCGCGCATGGCAAAATAATTTGCGACCGGCCCTCATTCAGGAGTTCTCGCTTTCAACAGAGTATGAGCTCAACAATCAGACCTCTATATCTGCTGGTTATGTTGGTCAGCTCGGTCAGCACCTGATTGATGCGCGCGCAGGCAACCAGCTTTTTGCGCCGAACACTACCGCTCCATATGCAAACCTGGTTGGCCAAACCGGCAGTGTGGTGGTAACCGAAGCGGAATCGATATCGAACTACAATGCTCTGCAGGTTCAGGTTCGTCACCGTGAGCACGATGGTCTTGAGTACACGGTGAATTACACCTACGCCAAGGCTCTGACCAACAATCCAGGCTTCTTTGGCGCGAACTCCCTGGGCAATAACGGTCCCAACTACAGCGCTTATTGGCAGAACGGCTATGACGGCCAGGCGGACTACGGCCCGGCCGGCATGGACGTACGTCATAATCTGTCGGCAACCGGCGTGTATGAGCTTCCTTTCGGTCGTGGACATCGTTTGGGTAGCAACATAAACCCGTGGCTCAATGAGATTGCCGGTGGTTGGAAGCTGACGGGAACGGCTATCGCCTTCTCCGGTCTGCCTATCACGATCGGTGCGCCAAACACGACTACGGTGAACAACAGAGCTTCACGGCCAAATCATTATCGTCCGCTTGCGGTACGTAAACGCAGCGTCGGTCAATGGTTTGGTACTGATCCGTCTGCTACTCCCTGTACCGCAAGCGATGGATTCGACAATGGTGAATGCGCCTATGGCATTCCGAACAGTGAAGAATTCGGTACGGCGAGCAATGGCACGGAGCGTGCTCCCGGGTTCGAGCAGATCGACCTGACCGCGGGCAAGCAGTTCCGCATTACGGAAAACCAGAACGTTGAATTCCGGGCCGACTTCTTCAACGCATTTAATTTCGCCAGTTATAACTATCCGGATGCCAACCTCAGTGACAGCACCTTTGGTCAGATCACTGATACCCGGTCACAGCCACGTATTGTGCAGTTCTCAGTACATTACAGCTTCTAGTCAGTAGTACATGGAATGTGCTGGAGCCCACGTTCCAAACAAAAGGTGTCCCCGCATAAACGAGGACACCTTTTGTTCATTGAGCTCAGAATCGAGGGCGGCAGCGGTCGGCACGGAGTAGGCAGGGAGTAGAACCGAACTGAATGCCATCGGACGTATCGCGGTCTTCTCAAATGCGGTCCTGTTTTAGGCGGGCACGCCGCTTTATAAACAGATGCCAGGTACGGAGTATGCCTGGCATGAGCTGATCGTGAAACTCACCGAGGCCGCGGTCTCCGGCGCGCTGAGATCCTGAACCTTGAGGTCGACCAGATTCAGCATTGCGAAGGCCGCTGGGTCATCCCGGACCTGGTTGGAAAAGGGATGCGGCGCCGCACCGTGCCGGTACCGTCGTGGGTTAAGGTCCGCAT
>DATAQX010000018.1:0-6603 GCA_036264455.1 Silvibacterium sp.
ACCCAGATTGGTGGTCCAACCGGCGCGTTTGTCGTCATCGTCAGCGGGATTGTCGCGAAGTTTGGCGTTCCAGGATTGATGCTGGTCACGATTCTGGCCGGAGTACTGCTGCTGATTATGGGCGTGACGGGGCTGGGGGCCGCGGTGAAATTTATTCCGCGACCGGTCACCATTGGCTTCACCAACGGCATCGCCGTACTGATCGCGTCTACGCAGATCAAAGATTTTCTCGGGCTGACGACACCGGCGGTTCCCAGCGAGTTCTTTGCCCGGATGCGCGTACTGCTTGACCACCTGGAAACGGCCCGTTGGCAGACTGTAGCCGTAGGCGTTGTGTCGCTTGCGATTATTCTCCTCTGGCCGCGCATTACAAAGCGGATTCCCGGCACGATTCTCGCCTTATTCCTCGCCACATTGGCAACGGCTCTCTTCCACTTACCGGTGGAAACCATCGGCAGTAAATTCGGCGGCATCCCCCGGGGATTTCCCCATTTTGTAGCGCCCCGCTTCCATGCCGAACACATTCTCCCTCTGCTGCCATCCGTTTTTACCGTTGCCATGCTGGCCGCGGTGGAGAGCCTGCTCTCCGCTGTGGTTGCGGATGGGATGAGCGGCGACCGCCATAATTCGAATGTCGAGCTGGTCGCGCAGGGTATCGCCAATCTCGCATCGCCTCTCTTTGGAGGCATTCCCGCCACCGGCGCGATTGCCCGCACGGCGACCAACATCCGCTCCGGCGCGCAGACCCCGGTGGCCGGCATGCTGCACGCGGCGACGCTGCTGGCTATCCTGTTGGTTGCCGCACCCCTGGCACGCTTTGTGCCGCTGGCGACACTGGCAGCGGTGCTCTTTGTCGTCGCCTACAACATGGGAGAGTGGCGCGAAATCGGTACGATCCTCCGGCTCTCGAAAACGGATATCGCGGTGTGGTTCACGACCTTCGCGCTGACCGTCTTCGCCGACCTGCCGACCGCTGTGGGAGTGGGCATGGCCCTGGCCGCGCTCCTTTATATCTACCGCATCGCCGAGACGACCACCGTAGCGCCAGTCACGTACGAATATCTGCTCGACGGCCTGCCGCACATCCTCCAGGACAAAGAAATTCCCGCGAACGTAACCATTCTGCGCATTCATGGCCCGTTTCTTTTCGGCGCCACCGACAAGCTGACTGACGCCACCAGGGAAATTCAGGCCTTCGCCCCCGTGGTTATCGTTCGGCTGCGCAACATGACGGCGCTCGATGCGACCGGTATGCATGCCCTGGAACAGTTTGCCGATCGTCTGCGCAAAGCGGGCAAAACGCTTCTTTTCTGCGGAGCCCGTGATCAGCCCGCACGGCTGTTGTCGCGCTCCGAATTCATCGAGCACATCGGGCCTGAAAATATTCTTCCTCATGTGCAGGCAGCTCTGGCGCGAGCGCGTGACATCAACAGTAATTTCGAAGGCGTAGGACGGGAATTCGCCGCCGACATGGCGAGGACGCGCTTGTAAGTCTGCCAGAACTGGATCATCGGGGCAGTAAAGCTCGCATAGCGCCTTTCCCGACGAACTATCAGGTGTCAGTGGGCGTGTCTGCCTTGCGCGAAGCGCGTTCGCCTGGACGGCCAGTCCCATTTACACTGTATCTTGAGGTAATTTGCGCTTTGATTGGCAAGGCTTTAACGAAGGTATTTGGGACAAACAATGAGCGCGTGGTGAAGCGCCTGCTGCCGCGTGTTCAGACGATCAGCGCGCTTGAGCCGGCAACTCAGCAGCTCTCCGACGATCAATTGCGCGCGAAGACCGTAGAGTTTCGTGCCCGGATCGCCGCCGCACTCGAGGGCATCGAAGATGCCGACGAGCGCGCAGCGGCGGAAAAGCAGGTGCTCGACGAGATTTTGCCGGAGGCCTTTGCTGTCGTCCGCGAGGCAGGACGCCGCGCGGTGAACATGCGCCACTTCGACGTGCAGCTGATCGGCGGCATGGTGCTGCACCAGGGCAAGATCTCCGAAATGAAGACCGGCGAGGGCAAAACGCTGGTCGCGACGCTGGCCTGCTATCTGAATGCGCTTGCCGGGCACGGTGTTCACGTAGTCACGGTCAACGACTACCTGGCTAAGCGCGACGCCGAGTGGATGGGCAAGATCTACGAGTTCCTTGGCCTGACCGTCGGCGTGATCGTGCACGATCTCGACGACAACCAGCGCCGCGAGGCCTACGCCGCCGACATCACCTACGGTACCAACAATGAATTCGGCTTCGACTACCTGCGCGACAACATGAAGTTTGAGATCGCAGACTGCGTGCAGCGCGGGCACTACTTCGCCATCGTCGACGAAGTCGATTCGATTCTGATCGATGAAGCGCGCACGCCGCTCATCATCTCCGGCCCGACCGATCAGACTACCGACAAATATGTCCGGGTGAATCGCATCATCCCCGGCCTTGAAATAGGCGAGGAGATCGAGCAGGGAGAGACGAAGATCCTCACTGGCGACTACGTTGTCGACGAAAAGCACAAGACGATCACCGTCACCGACGAGGGCTGGGAAAAGATCGAAGGACTGCTCGGCATCGGCAACATCGCCGACGTGGAGAACTGGGACCTGAAGCACCACGTGGAAGTGGCCATCAAGGCGCACACGCTTTACAAGCGTGATGTGCAGTACGTGGTCAAAGACGGTGAAGTCATCATCGTCGACGAGTTTACCGGCCGCCTGATGCCGGGACGCCGCTGGTCCGATGGGCTGCACCAGGCAGTTGAAGCCAAGGAAGCCGTGAACATCCGCCGCGAAGACCAGACGCTGGCTACCATCACCTTCCAGAACTACTTCCGTCTCTACCAAAAACTCGCCGGCATGACCGGTACGGCGGAGACCGAAGCGGCCGAGTTCGACAAAATTTACAAACTCGACATTGTCGTCATTCCTACAAACAAGCCGATGCGGCGCATCGAAAACGCTGACGTCGTCTACCGGACCGCCAAAGAAAAGTACTTCGCCGTGGCTGACGAAATCGACACACTGCATGAGAAGGGTCAGCCCGTGCTCGTCGGCACCACTTCGATCGAGAAATCCGAACTGCTCTCGCAGATTCTGCAGCGCAAGGGCGTTCGCCACGTCGTCCTGAATGCGAAATTCCACGAGCGTGAAGCGGAGATTGTCGCGCAGGCCGGGCGGCTCGGCATGGTGACTATCGCCACCAACATGGCTGGACGCGGAACCGACATCCTGCTCGGCGGCAACTCTGAGTTCGTGGCAAAGCAAGACCTGGTGAAGAAGGGCGTCGCTCGCTCGATCAGCGTGGCCGAGGGCGCCATCAATCCCATGGCCGCTCCCGGCATGCTGCGCTTCTACTACCAGGGGCAGGAATTCGAAACGACCCAGGCTGAATGGGATCGCACCTATGCCGCTCATTCTGCGAATGCCGCCCAGGAGCATAACGCGGTCATCGAAGCCGGCGGCCTGCATATTCTCGGCACAGAACGGCATGAGTCGCGGCGCATCGACAACCAGCTGCGCGGTCGTGCCGGACGCCAGGGCGATCCCGGCGCCTCACGGTTCTATCTTTCGCTCGAAGACGACCTGATGCGCATCTTCGCCAAAGAATGGGTTTCCACGCTTTTGCAGAAGATGGGCATGGAAGAGGGAGTGCCGATCGAATCGCGCATGATTTCCAGCCGCATTGAAGCTGCTCAAAAGGCAGTTGAGTCGCAGAACTTCGAAGCCCGCAAGCATCTGCTCGAATACGACGACGTGATGAACAAGCAGCGCGAAGCGGTCTACGGTCTGCGCCGCCAGCTGCTTGAAGGCCTTGACCAGAAAGAGCTGATCGTCGAAGACTACGTCGCGAACCTGATCAGCAGCCTGCTGGATGAGCACACGCCGGAGAAGGCCCACCCC
Organism: Silvibacterium sp.; assembly: GCA_036264455.1. GTDB lineage: Bacteria > Acidobacteriota > Terriglobia > Terriglobales > Acidobacteriaceae > Silvibacterium. The sequence continues at coordinate 3,882 of DATAQX010000018.1, forward strand.
GACCAGTGGGATATCGATGGCCTGAAGACGAAGCTCATTGAGCAATTCGGACTCGACCTCGGCGCAGAAGCAATCGACGCGCAGGAGCTTACTCGGCACGAACTGGGTGACACCCTCTTCGAGAAGCTCAAGGAGCGCTACGAGGCCAAGGAACAGATCATCGGCGACAAGACCATGCGCTTCCACGAGCGGATGATCATGCTGAGCGTACTCGACGGTCTCTGGAAAGATCACCTGCTCAACATGGACCACCTCAAAGAGGGCATAGGACTGCGCGGCTATGCGCAGCAGGATCCTCTGGTGGCCTATAAGAAAGAGTCTTTCGACATGTTCGAAGGCATGATGGGCCGTTTCCAGGAAGACACGGTTCGTTATCTCTTCCTGATGCAGATCGTCGGTCCGGATGGGCAGCCGGTGACAGTACCCGCACGCCCGCGCGTGGAGGTGCCGGCAGCGCCGCCAGTGGCTTCGGCGGATGGCCCGGCACTTGCCAACGGCCATCGCATGCCGCCTCCGGCCCTGCCCACTCGTGATGCTTCGGCAGCGCCGACAACGACGATCGATGCCATCGAGCGCGAGTTCCAGCGCAAGAAGCAGCGCGAACTGGAACACGCCCGCATGGCCGGCGGCGGCGAAGAGGTTCGCCAGGTTGCTCAGCGGCGATCGGGCGACAAGGTCGGCCGAAACGACCCTTGTCCCTGCGGCTCAGGCAAAAAATACAAAAAGTGCCACGGCGCGGACGAGGCGTAGCAAGCTCGATCCCACCACAAGGAGTGAGAGGGGGCAGAGCCGGCTGGTTCTGCCCTTTTTGCCGCCCTAATCGCCGTAGACTGCCGCAGTCTTGCGCACAAAACCGGGAGACGAGACAGAAGAGCGCATCGCGGCGTGCGTCTCTTCGAGACGAAACCTCCCGATGTGCTCCTGCAGCCGCTTCGACCCATGCTCTACTGACTCGACGATTGCGTTCGTGGCTGGAATCGACGCCGCACTCTCCTCGCCAAGCTGATTGATCGCATCTACGCTCTCGCTCGACTGCCTGGCGGCCTCTGCCTGCTGCATAGATGCGGCTGCGATTTGCGCGATCATGGAATCGACCTGGTCGGCCATCTGGATGATGCGTTTCAGAGCTTCTCCGGCGCGATTGGTAGTCTCAACGCCCTGGCTCACAGTATGAGTGCCGGCTTCCATGGCCTCCACGGCGCCCCGTGTATGCACCTGAAAGCCTTCGATCATCTTCCCGATTTCGCTGGTGGCATTGCGCGTCGACTCGGCGAGCCGGCGGACCTCGGCGGCAACCACGGCGAAGCCGCGGCCCTGTTCCCCGGCGCGCGCCGCTTCAATCGCGGCGTTCAAGGCGAGCAGATTGGTCTTCTGCGCGATTTCTTCGATTACGTTCACGATGCGGATGATCTGCTCGCTTTCCTTACCCAGCCGTTGGACCGTGGCCGCGGTGTTGCGAACCGATTCGGCGATAGACTGCATGCTCGCCAGCATCTGCTCGACGATCGAACCGCCTTCGCGGGCCGTATTGGCGGCCTGCTTGGAGTTCGTGGCCGCATTTTGCGCATGGCGCGATACTTCGGCGATCGAAATCGACATCTCCTGCATGGCGGCGGCAGCCTGCTGCGTCTGCAGGCTCTGCTCCTTGGTGCGGCGGAAGGATTCATTCGCTGAGCGGCTGAGATTGGCCGAGTCTTCGCTCACCGTGCCTGAAATTTCCATCATGGTGCGGATCATCTCGCGCAGATTGTCCTGCATGCGATTGATGGAGCCCGCGAGACTGGTGACCTCATCGTTCGAGTCTATGTGCATCGGCTCGCCGGTAAGGTCGCCTTCTGCGATCGTCTGGGCGCGCCTGACGACTAAAGTGATGGAGCGCACGATACGCCGCATGGTGATCTCAGACATGCCTGCGCCGAGCAAGGCGCCGAGGAAGATGAACAGCCAGAGATGGATCGCTTCCAGGCGATTGATCTCAACCACCTGCTTCAGATCGCGATTGGTGGCTGTTACCAGCATGTCTACAACTTCCGTCACGCTCTTCAGGAAGTCCGCGTTCGCCCGGGCTGCCGGGCCCTGCAGCAAATCGAAGGCCTTGCCGGTGCCATCGCTGCCCTGACCCACGGCAAGCGCCTGCACCTGCTTCTCGATTTCATCGAACGCGCGATACTGGTTCTCCAGCGCATCTATCTTTTCCGCGCCAACCAGGCTGTCGTATGTGGGGCGCAATTGCGCGATGCTTTCCAGCGCTGCCTGTGCCTTCATCCGGTAACGCTGAATCTCAGCGCTGTAGGGCTGCGCCATCGCCGGGTCCGAACCAAACAGGACATACGATTGCAGAGCCGACGACTCTCCCAGCTCCGCCACATGCAGATCCCTTACCGCGCTCAAAGCCGGAATGCGCGTGGCGGCAACTGCTTCCGAGAGCCGGCTCACCTGCCGCATCTTCATGTAGGCGACCAGCGACCCGAGCAGCACAAAGGCCAGCAGCACAAAGGTGCTGAAGCGCAGTTTGTTGGAGAGTCGCGAGTTGATCAGTGCCATGGCAGTCCTGGTCCTCGATTTTGCGGGAAATTTAGTTGCTTGCGTCGAAATTGACGTCAATATCCACCGTGGATTGCGCATCCCCGGCGACGAATTTCCATTTCTTCACCGCATCCTCGGCAGCGATCGACAACATTTTGTTACCGGTTACCGCTTTTGCTTCAGTCACGCTCCCATC
>DATAQX010000068.1:0-8462 GCA_036264455.1 Silvibacterium sp.
CGATCTCCTCCGGGCAGACGATCTTGCACTGGTAGTACACCAGCGATAAAACAACCGGACGTTTGCCGAAGTAATCGCCCAAGTGGACTGTCTTACCGGTTTCGTCGCGAAACTCGCCGTTCAGGGGAATCTGCGTGTTCAGCTTCTGGGTGATCGTAACCTTATTTAGAATCGCCGGCGGATGGTCGCTTACTTCGCCCATCTGCTTCTCGCCGTAGCCTGAAACCTGACTGTGGGCCATTGGGACGAGCAGGCAGGCCAGCGCGAGCAGACTCATGCTCGTAGCCGCCTTCAATTCTCGCCTTGTCCTTTTTCCCCACATTTCCGTTCTCTAATCCCTAATCCCTAATGGCTGATCCCTGTTCGCTAATTCCTGTCTAATTATCGTTCGTCTTGGCCGAAGCCTGCTCTCCGGTCGACTTCGCCATCCCAGCCTGTTGCTGCTCGTAGCCTGTGCGCGTGAATCCGTCCGTCAGCGGCATCTGCACCACCGGGGTCGCATCGCCCGCCATGAGCGGTTCGGAGGCCGCCGCCTGCGGGGCAACCGGCAGACCGCGCTGCGCGATCAATTCCATGGCGCGATCAATAGGAATCCTCACCCGCCCCTGAGATTGGTCAACCCAGCTGTAGTGCCCAAGAAGCAGATCCTCACGTGCATGCAGATCAGCCAGGTCCTGGTTCCCGTCATCGTCCTGCAAACGCGGCGTTGGGAAACTCGCGGTCAGTTGCTGTAATTGCTGTTGCTCCTCCGCCGGGTTTGACTCCATGTTCTTCAGCTTGCCGGCTTCGGCTGTGGAATTTGCGTTCCACTTGTTCGGTGGTCCATCCCGCTTCGCTAAGCCGTAGTTAATCACCCTGCCCAAGCCGAAGCAGAGGACGAAAAACACCCCCACCGAAGCCAGCAGACCAATCAGGAAGACCATAATCCCCTGCACGCTGACGTCGGTAACTTCGTAACCCTCCCGCACCGACGCGGGCATATTGTGAGAGTCGTGCTCGTTAGGCGTGTGCATGTTCAGGCTCCAGAATCTCTGCCAGGTGCGGATCGTTGGTCGCTATCAGCGGCCGTTGCTTAAGCTGTGTAAAGAAAAAAGCCATCCAGAAGGCGATCAAGGCTACCGGCAGCGCGGCATATTGGAGGATCCCGAAGCTAAAATGCAGATTCCGCGCCGCATCGGGGAAGTTTGGCTCGATCAGCCAGAACATATCCAGGTAGCGCGCGAAAAGCATAATGCAGCAAACCACCGCGAGCCGGCTCTTGATGCGCTTGAGATCGGCAGACAGCAGCAGCGAAAATGGGATCAACCAGTGGAAGATGACGTTCAGTGTTGCGACCACGCCCCAGTTTCCTCGAATACGATCGAGATACCAGGGAATTTCCTCAGGTGAATTACCTGACCAGATAATCAGGAACGCGGCGAAAGCAAGATAGATATTCAGCATGACAAAAGCAAAGGCAAGCTTGCCCATGTCATGCTGTTCGGTCACGCGGAATGTGTTCTTTATCGGGTCCGCCTGCGACAGGCCGATCAATGTCAGGAGGGACAACGCGAAGACGCCATATCCCTGTGCCACCAGGAACTGGAAGCCGTAGACCGTTGAGTACCACGTTGGATCGAGCGACATAACCCAGTAGATCGCGACCGCGAAGAGCATCAACGCATAGAGCAGAAGACCGAAACCACAGAGGTTCTCGAACTTGGTTCGCCAGTATGTGACGTTCGGCTGCCGATCAGCGTCTCGCCGTAACGACCACTTGTTCAACAGGTGGACATAGAGCCCCAGAATGGCGAAAACCAGTAACGATACAACCCAGAACGAGGTTACGTTAAGGATTGGTTTCTTAAAGTGAATGGCATGCGCCTGCTCATGGTTGATCAGGCCGTCCTTCAACGCTGTTGCCCAATCGGCGTACCGCGACCATATATAGAGCTTTCCGAAGGATGCTCCGAAGATTCCCACTGGCAGAAACATCAGGAAGACCAGCGGCCAGGTGCGCGTCATCGCCTCCAGTGGCCGACGGATAATCAGGCCCCACTTGCCGCCCGTAAGATACTGCACCATCAACAGGGCCATGGCGCCAAAGGTGAAATTGAAGCACATCATGAAGCCATGCAGCCAGGCGCGCAGAAAGTGAGTCCAGCCGCCCAGAAAACCGAGGATAATTGCGATGACCGAAAAAACAACGCCCACAATGAGCGCCCGGGTGCGCCAGACGTCGACAAATGCTGGCGCATTCAGATTGGCGGGCAGCGTTTTCGCGTGATGTCCGTTTGCCATGCGTTCTTCCTGCATTCCTTAATTCGAGACCGGCGGCCTGGCGGCTTCGCCACCGTTCGCGTTCGTCGTTGCTGATTTCTTCGTCGATGGAGTTTGGGCGGATTCCGCCGGAGCGCCCGCCACTGTTCCCCCTGGCGGCAAGGCCTGAACATTGGTGGAGACGGCCATAGGCCAGGGACCCGCATAATTCGCCGGCAGCCCTTGCTGTAGCGCAATGTTGGTCAGGTTGCCGATCTGCACACCATGCGGCACATCCGATTCCTTCGCATTCTGACTAAGCTGTAGTGCGCGAATGTACGCAGTCACTGCCCACCGGTCTGCCGGGGTAAGCTGCGCCGAGTAGTCGGGCATCGCCCCGTAACCGTTTGTCATCACTACAAAGTAGTGGCTGAGCGGTTGTGCCAGTCGCTTTGCGTCGTGGTAATTGCCTGCCGGCTTATAGCCCCGCTGCACGATCATGCCCTGGCCGTTGCCCACGCGTGAATGGCAGGGACTGCAGTAGACATTGAACCGTTCCTGCCCACGCTGCAACACCTGCAGAGTAACTGCAAATGGCAGTGCATCCTGCTCCTTGCCGTTGACCAGGCCGGTATAGAAGAATTCGTCCTCGCGGAGCTGTCCGCGCGCCACGGTATGCTCCACCTGCGGACGCACTGAGCGGCCATCGTTGAAAAATACCGATTGGCGCTGCGGAATCATCTTGGGCTGGTCCTGCATATCCTGCCGGCAGCCCGCAGCGAACATCAGCGCCGCCGCGGCGCAGAATGTAAGCGCGCGCAGGAAGTGTGCACCGATCCTGTTGGCGACGGTCTTCATCGCGTTAATACTCCACCTCCACTATGGAAACCGGAGCCTGCCGCTCCAGAAACGACCGCGCATTGCCCAGCTCGAACTTTGGATCATTGGCTTCCAGACACAGAAAGAACTTGTCGCTCGTCGCACCCGTACGAAAATTCGGAGCATTGAACAGCGGATGATATACCTTCGGCAACCCGTTCAGAGCCAGCATGCCGAAGCACGCCGAGAGCCCCGCATACAGAATGGTCCACTCGTAAGCGGGCACGATAAACGACGGCCAGGAAAAGTACGGACGGCCGCCAATGTTCAACGGATACGCCCACACCGAGATCCAGGTCTCCAGGCTGAACATAGCCACAACACCCAGCAAGCCGCCGATGAGGCACACCAACGAAACTTCGTTCTTGTGAAAGCCGATGGCCGCCGCCGCCTCTTCCACCGGATAAGGCGTGTAGCAGTCCATCCGGCGATAACCTGCGGCGTAAGCGCTTTCGGCAGCCCTCACCAGTTGGCTCGGCGTATCGAATTCGGCCAGCAGGCCGTATGTTCCTTCTCGTACAGGCATTAGTCACCTGCCTCCGGTAGTGGTTCTGCTTCTGCTCGTACCTTTGCCTGCGGTAGCATCATGCGGATTTCCGACATCGGAATCATGGGCAGGAAGCGCACAAAGAGGAAGAACAAAAACGTAAACAATCCCAGCGTTCCTACAAACGTCGCATAGTCCCACTTGGTAGCGCGGTAGGTGCCCCACGAGGAGGGCAGATAATCGCGGTACAGGCTGGTTACGACAATCACGAAGCGCTCGAACCACATACCCGTATTGATGATCAGCGACATCAGGAAGATCCAGCCCGGGTTGCTGCGGAATTTCCGGATCCAGAGCAGCTGCGGCAACGCGATATTGCAGGTGATGAGCACCCAGTACGACCAGCCCATCGGCCCGAACATGCGGTTCCACATCATGAAGTATTCCCAGTGGCTCGCAGAGTACCAGTAGGACATGAAGACTTCGGTCGAATACCCGTAGGCCACGATCAAGCCGGTCGCCAACATCACCTTGCCCATGTTGTCGATGTGCCGGATGGTGATCATGTCTTCGAGGTGGTAGAACTTGCGGATGGGGATGGCCAGGGTGATGACCATTGCGAACCCTGAGTAAATCGCGCCCGCGACAAAGTAGGGCGGGAAGATTGTTGTGTGCCAGCCGGGTAAGAGGGCCACGGCGAAATCGAAGCTGATGACGGTATGCACAGAGAGGACCAGCGGCGTCGCCAGACCGGCCAGCAATAGGGAGGCCGACTCATAGCGGACCCAGTGGCGCACCGAACCGCACCAGCCGAGCGCCAGCCAGCCGTAAAAGAATTGTGCGAACTTCGATTTCGAACGATCCCGCAACGTTCCCAGGTCGGGAATCATTCCCATGTACCAGAAGACAACCGAAATCGTTGCGTAGGTCGAGACCGCAAAGACGTCCCAAAGCAGGGGCGAGCGGAATTGCGGCCATACATTCATCGTGCTGGGATAGGGAAAGAGCCAGTATCCGAGCCACGGCCGCCCGACATGGATTAGCGGAAACATACCGGCACAGACCACTGCAAATATCGTCATGGCTTCGGCGAAGCGGTTGATCGAGTTTCGCCAGCCCTGCTTGAAGAGCAGCAGAATCGCAGATATCAGCGTGCCGGCGTGGCCGATACCAATCCACCACACGAAGTTGATGATGGCAAAGCCCCATGCCACGGGGATGGTGATGGCCCAGATACCCGTGCCCCTCAGGAACAGCCAGGTCACGGCGGTCAGCAGTATCCCCACGATCCCGCCTGCAAGCACGAAGCCGGCAAACCAGCCGATCGGCGTGTGCGGCGTAAGCACGATGCGCGAAATCTTTTCCGTGACCGACTTGAAGGTGTGCCCGGGCGCGATGACTACCACTTCCCCTGTTACGGGGTCGAGCATGGGGTCATTCACCGGTGCGTCTTTAGTTGCCATCGCTTTACCTCTTAGCCTCGGACCTCTTATACTTGGCGTCCCATCGGTTGCGTCTGCTTTGACGCTAGGGTGGGAAACCGACTCCAGAACCCACCTCAGCCGTTCTCCGGCGCGTATTCTCCAAGTGCCGCAGACAGTTCCTCGTTGATATTCACCACCCCCGCCACATAGGTCGTGCGCGGACGCGTGTTGAGGACCGCCAGCACTCCATAGCTGCGCTCCTCAGCCTTCAGTTTCGCCACCCTGCTCTTGCCGTCGTTGATATTGCCGAAAACGATTGCATCAGTCGGGCAGGCCTGCTGACAGGCTGTGACAATTTCTCCGTCGCGAATCTGGCGGTTTTCCTTGTCTGCCTGAATCTTTGCCGCGTTGATACGCTGCACGCAGTAACTGCACTTCTCCATCACGCCGCGGCTGCGCACCGAAACGTCCGGGTTGCGCATCAGCTTGAGGCTCTCGGTCTCGAAATCGGAGTAGAGCAGGAAATTGAAGCGCCGAACCTTGTACGGGCAGTTGTTCGAGCAATAGCGCGTGCCCACGCAGCGGTTGTAAACCATCGCGTTCAGGCCTTCAGGAGTATGGACTGTCGCACCCACCGGGCAAACCAGTTCGCACGGCGCATTTTCGCAGTGCTGGCAGGTCATGGGCTGATAGTGGGCGCGGGGCGCGGCCAGGTCGCCTTCATAGTAGGTATCGATCCGCAGCCACTGCATGATGCGGCCCATCGTTACCTGGTGCTTGCCCACGACCGCGATATTGTTCTCTGCATAGCAGGCCACCACGCAGGCGCTACAGCCCACGCAGGAGTTCATGTCGATCGACATACCCCAAGCGTTGTGATCGTAGCGGAACGATGGGAACATGCTGGTGGTCGGCTCCGGGGTGTCCCTGCCCTGGCCTGTGTGCGCGAACTCCGGATCCTTCTTGAATTCTTCGAGTGTTGCGTAACGGATAATCCCGCGGTCGATGGCCTCATTGCCCTCGAGCGAATGGGTTCCGCTGCCATCGCCGCCCACCCTCACCGAGCGATGGTCGATGTACATGCTCTTGGTGACCGCAAAACCCCATACGTCGCCGGTCTTCTTTACGGTTGCGCCGGTGGCAAAGAGCGGGGACGCCGAAGACCGTATCTGATAAGCGTTGAAGCCCACTCCGCTGCCCACACGACCTGCCTCGCGGCGGCCTTGTCCCAGATGCAGCGTGATGCTGCCGTCGGCGTGACCGGGAACCGCAAGCGAAGGAGCCAGCACCTTTTTGCCGTTTAACGTGATTTCGATCACGTCGTGCTCGGTCAGGGCCAGCTTCTCCAGCGTCGCAAAACTCATCAGCGCCGCGTTGTCCCAGGAGAGATTCGTTACCTGGCGGGGCACTTCCTGCAACCAGCCGACGTTCGCATAGCGGCCGTCGTAGACATTAGAATCAGGCCGGAAGACGATCTCCAGCGAATCCAGGGCAGCCTGGGGAGGCGGAGCTGGAATTGCCGCCTTTTCTCCGCTGCTTTTCGGTGAAAATGCCGTATCGGCGATGAAGCCATCGTGCAGTGCCTTCCGCCAGCCAAACTCGGCATCCGTGCCCTTCGCGGCGGTCTTGTCCTTCCAGGTCTCGCGCACTGCTTCGTAAGGCGAAACATGAGGGTTTTCGAGAAGCACCTGAACAATCTCATGCGCCGAGTGTCCGCCATACAGCGGATCGATCATCGGCTGAATCACGCTGGCTGTGCCGTCGTAAGCCCGGGCGTCCGACCAGGATTCCAGATAGTGCGTCCCATCTATGTGCCAGTGCGAGATCCGCCCCGTCTCGTCGTTGTGCAGCCCTAAATGCACAACTGTCTGCACCCCACCCATCGCAGTCTCGAACTCCAGATCGGCAGGCGCTGTGTAAACGGGGTTAGCATTCAGAATCACCAGCCAGTTCACCTTGCCGGCGTTCATGTCTGCCACCAACCCCTTCAGATCGTCGCCCTGGATCGACGGCATCGGATTGACGGTCTCGGTGTACACCACGGTCTTACCGACGTTTCCTAGCGCGTCGTTGATGGCCATCGCCGCCAGATGCACGCCGACTGATTGCTGTTCGCCAGGAATCACAACGCACTTGCCGCTGTTCGCTTTCAGGTCCTTGGCAGCTGCGGCCAGAAACTTCTGGGCGTGATCGGACCAGGCATAGCCGGAAGGGGCGGAGCCCACGCCTACAGAGGCCGCCAGTGCCGCCGCAAATGCCGGAATATCGCTCGCTCTGAGCGATAGCCGGTGGTCGGCCTTGAGCCCGGTGGTGGTCGTCATGCTCTCGACCGAGTACATCCGGTTCATGCTGTAGTCACCCTTGCCGGCGTTCTCCAGCTTCCGGTGCATCGCGTAATCCCGGGCCAGCTTATGGAAACCCGGCTGCGCCGCGCCGGAAAGAAAGTCCGCATCGAGCGTGACGATCACATCGGCTGCGTCAAGCTTGTATTGTGCATCAGCGTAGTCGCCAAAGGCCGCCTTCGAGGCCGCGTAGGCCGAATCGCGGTTCACCGGATCGTACTGCAACCACTTCGCTTTAGGATATGCCGCCTGCGCCTTCTTCCACTGCCCCGCCAGCGTTGGCGAAGTCACCGTGCCGCTCAGGAAATACAGCCCCTCGCCGCCCGATGCCTTCTTGTCTGCCAGCATCGAAAGGAAGTTCGCCATGAACAGCGGCCAGGTGCTGGTTTCGCCGCGATGCATGATGTGCTGCGACCGGTCGGGATCGTACAAATCGAGCAGCGTCCCCTGCGTGATGGGATCGGAAGAGCCCTTGATCACAGGATGTTCGGGGTTACCGTCAATCTTGATCGGGCGATACGCGTCGCTCTTCACCAGAACCGGAATTGCGCCGGTCGGAAACGGGAAAGCTGTCGCGAAAAACACCGGCTTGCCCAGCACCAGATCTTCGGGAGCCTTTACATAGGGATAAATCGGCTCATCTGGCTGTTTCGTGCATCCTGCCAGGCCGGCCAGGGCCATCGACGCGCCCATCATCTTCATGAAACCGCGCCGCGAAACCGGATCGATCCATTCCGAGCTATGCTGCGGGAACTCCTCGCTCAGTGCTGCTTCGAACTCCGGCGTCCCAGCCAGCTCGTCAATCGAGCGCCAGTACTTTCTGCCGGTCTGGCCGCCCAGCTTTGCCCGCACCTGGGCGAGCGTCAGTTTCGCGCTTCCATTCCCCTTTGGCATGTCCTGTCTTTCTTCGCTCACACTGTCCATCTCAAGCTCACGGCCCTTCATCGGTGGCATACCTCGCAACTCGAGAGATCTCGTGGAGATCGGATGTTGTAATGCTGCACCAGGAATTCGCCCAGCGCCTGCTGGTTTGTGAACCTGGTGTAGCTCGCCGGCTGTGGCGAAAGAACCCCGGTCGCGGCATCCGTCGCC
>DATAQX010000085.1:0-9728 GCA_036264455.1 Silvibacterium sp.
TCTTGGAGCACTTTATGCAGAAGACCCGTTTCATTTCCCGCACACGCATCTTCACGGCAACCGGAGCCTTGACGCTCTGCAGCCTGTTCAGTTCAGCGATGTATGCTCAGAAACCCTATGAGGTGCTGGATCATTGGAAGATCGGCGGCACCGGGGGATGGGACTATCTGCTGGCCGATCCGGGCGAGCACCTGCTCTATGTCACGCACGGCCCACGAGTCGAGGTGATCGATACTCGCTCGGGTAAAGCAATAGCATCCATCACCGGACTCAAAGGTACGCATGGTGTTGCGCTCGATTCAGACGGCAAGTACGGCTATATCAGCGACGGCGCCAGCAATGATGTCGTTGTTTTCGATCGCCACACCTTTCAGACAATTACGCGCATTCCTGCCGGAACCAATCCGGATGGCATCGTCTTCGAGCCGGTGACGAAAACGGTTTGGGCCTTCAACGGCCGCAGCAGCGATGTGACTGTGATCGATGCCAGCCAGCAGAAGGCCGTCGCCACCATAAAACTGCCCGGCAAGCCCGAATTTCCCGTTGCCGATGGCAAGGGCAACATCTTCGACAACATTGAGAGCGCCAACTCGATCGTCCGTCTCGATGCTCGCGGGAAGACACTCACGGCAACATGGAAACTAAGCGATTGTGAATCGCCCTCCGGACTTGCCATGGATTTAGAGCGCCGCAAGCTTTTCGCCGTATGCGACGGGAAAAAGATGGCGGTCGTCGACGCAGATTCCGGTAAGCAGATTGCCACTCCTGCTATCGGCGATGGACCAGACGCAGCAGGATTCAGCGCGAAGCATCAGGTTGCGTTTGCCTCGGCGGGCGATGGCACGTTGACCGTAGTCGACGCAGCGCACGGCTACGCAGTGCTGGAGGTTCTACCTACCGAGCGCGGCGCGCGCACCATGACCTACGATTCAGGCACAGACCGCGCCTACCTCACTACGGCACAGTTCGGTCCTCGTCCGGATCCGACCGCAGAAAATCCGCATCCACGTCCGTCCATCGTTCCAGACAGCTTCGAGATCCTCGTTGTTGGGCGCAAGTGAGGGATTGACCCCCTCAGGAAAAGGCCTCCGGCTGGACCGTAGGCCTTTTGTTTTGTGTTTCGGCCCCTGCTGGAATGTTTCGCGTAAGCAGGTAGTACACCACCGGCGTGACAATCAGGCTGAGCAGCATAGATAGCAGCAGGCCGCCGATTACTGCGATCGCCAGGGGCTGCAGCATCTGCGATCCGGCGCCAAGAGCGAAGGCCAGAGGCAACATACCGCAAATCGCTGCAATGGCAGTCATCAGGATCGGCCGCAGCCGGCGTTGCGCTGCCTGCAGCATCGCCTCGCGAGCGGTCCACCCCTCCGCCCGGAAGCGTTCGTCCGCATCCAGCAGAAGAATGCCGTTCTTGGCGACAATCCCGATCACCATGATGAGCCCCATGAATGACGCGACGTTAAAAGTCGTACCCGTGACAAGCAGACCCAAAACCACGCCGCCAATGGCCAGCACAGACGACGCAAGGATGGCAATCGGCGCGGAGAGATTGCGAAACTCGGCGAGCAGCACACCGAAGACGAGCACAAGCGCCAGCAGAAGCACCCGGAGAAGATCGGCAAAGGACTTCTGCTGTTCCTGATAGGTACCACCGTACTCCACGCGCACGCTCGAGGGCAGGTGGAGACCGGCGACCACTTTTCTCACTTGTGCGATAGCCGTTCCCAGGTCCGACCCCTCAAGGCGTCCGGTCACTACGACCAGTCGCTGAAGATTCTCACGGCGAATCTCATTCTGAGGCGGCAGCATCGTCACCTGCGTCATGGAGCCCAACGTTGCCGTATGACCCGAACTGCTGTTGAAGACCGTGTTTTCGATCGCGTCCAGTGATGTGCGCGTGGCATCTCCTAACCGCACGCGAATCGTGTAGGGTCTGCCATTCGCGATCAGCGGATCGTTGGGCGTAACTCCGTCGAGGATAGCCGTCGCGTCTTCCGCTACCTCTGTAGGCGTAAAGCCCATGCGCGCGGCCAGCACAGGGTTAACCTGGAAGTTCGTTGCAGGTCCACTGATCGTATTCTCAATCCCATTTTGTACGTCCACTACGCCTTTGACCTGGCTGATGGCATCGGCCACCCTTGGCCCTAACTGGGAGAGCAGCCTTGGGTCGTTGGAGAAAAGCTTTATCTGGACAGGTTCGGGCGCATTCGAGAGATCGCCGATCATGTCCTGCAATATCTGCGTGAACTCTACATCGAGCACGGGCTCAGTGGCTTTGATCTGAGAGCGGACGTCGTTGATCACCTCGTCGATGCCGCGGCTCCGCTTCGCTTTCAGCCTCACCGTAATGTCGCCAGTGTTGGCCTCGGTAACAGCGGCAAGACCCATCTGCAGGCCGGTGCGGCGCGAGGTAGTCTCCACTTCCGGCGTGCTCTTGAGTATCTGCTCTACGTGCGTGAGGACGCGATTTGTCTCGGTCAGCGAACTTCCGGCCGGCATAATGTAATCAAGGACAAACGCGCCTTCATCCATCCCCGGCAGCAGGTCGGAGCCGAGCGAACGGTACGCGACATAGGTGGCGCCCGCCAACAGAAGGCATGCTAAACCGAGCAGCAGAGGCTTTCTCAGCGCCCAGTCGAGCGCCGTGCGATGCCAGCCAAGTACGCGTCTTAAAAGCCTGCCATGCTTTTCGTGTATCTCGGCAGAGGCGTCGTCTCGCTTCCGCTCCCGCAGCAGGACCAGCCCCAGACTTGGTGTCCAGGTCAGCGCGAGCAGCAGAGAGGTCAGCAGCGCAGTTGTCATCGTTACTGCTAGAGCGCGAAAAAAACTGCCTGTGACCCCGGTCACGGCCACAAGGGGAAGAAACACAACCACCGGCGTGATGGTCGAACCGATCAACGGATGTGTGATCTCACCAAGCGCTTTGCGAACGGCCTGCACGCGGCTCTCGCCAGAGTCAAGATGGAGCACAATGTTCTCTACGACTACGATTGCATCGTCGATGACCAGTCCGATCGCCGCCGCAAGGCCCCCCAATGTCATCAAGTTAAAGCTTTCGCCGATCATCCACAGAAAAAGAATTGTGATTGCGACGGTTACGGGAATCACCAGTCCGGCAATGATCGAGGAGACCCAATCCCTCAAGAAGAGAAAGAGGATGATGCACGCGAGAATCACGCCGATCAGGATGGCATCGCGTACGCTGGCGATGCTCTCTCTTACCAGCTGCGACTGATCATAGAAAGGCTCAAGAGTGACGCCCGGAGGCAGCTTCTGGCGAAGCTGATTCATTTCAGCCGCAACCGCGTTCGCAACCGCGACTGTGTTGCTTGTAGGCTGCCGCGTAATGTTCAGAAGAACGGCCGGCTGGCTGTTCGCGCGGACCGCTGTGTAGACAGGCATGGGCGCCTGCACAACCGCCGCTACATCGCCGACGCGTACCGGCGCGCTGCTCGATGCCGTCTTCACGACGAGCTGCCGCAGCCCCTCGATGTCATGAGCCTGCGCGCCGACCAGGCCCAGCACCAGCTGATGGTTCTGCTCATACAAGCCCGGCGAATCGATGATGTTCGATGCCTGGATCGCGTTGGTCAGATCGAGAATCGTGACGCCTGTGGCTTGCAGGCGAGCCAGATTGGGCACTACATGGAACTCCGGCACCTGGCCGCCTTGCACAGTCACCGAGCTCACACCGGCCACGCGGTTGAGCGGTGGTTTCAGGTCGTAGGTCGCAAGCTCCCAAAGCTGTTCCTGCGATACGGTATTCGATGTCAGGCTGTATCCCAGAATCGGAAAGGTAGCGAATGTAAGCCGGTTAGTGGTGATCTTCGCGGTCGAGGGGAGACCCTGTTGCACTTTGCTCAGCGCGGAATCAACCAGCTGCAATGTGCGGAACATGTCGGCCGACCAGTCAAAGAAGAGCGATATCTCCGCCGATCCACGGCTGGTATTCGAACGCACGGTCAGCAACCCGGGCACACTGTTCACCGCGTCCTCGATAGGCCGGGTGATGGTCACCTCCATCTGTTCGACGGGCATCACCCCGTTGTCAACGCCGATGACCACGCGCGGGAAGCTGGTCTCCGGAAAGACGGAGATCGGCACCTGGAAGGCGGCATAGACACCGACCGCCATGAGCGCCATCGCGAAGAAGAAGATTGTGCGTGTTGACCGCGCCAGCCAGAATGGCTTCGGTTCAAATCCCTGCCTACTTCCCATCAGTCGCCGCCCGGTGTCTTGTCGTCTTGGGCCGGACCGACCTTGACCCTGGTCCCGTCTTCGAGGCCAAACGCCCCCGTTGAAATGACCATGTCTGACGCGCCCAGGCCGGCCGTGATCTGGACTTTATCCGGTGTTTGAATGCCTACCTGGACCGCTCTCCGATGGGCTGTGCCGTCGCTGCCGATTACCATGACGCTGTAACTGCCATCGTTGCCGGTGAGTAGTCCGGATGCTGGTATTTGGAGAGCCTGAGGAACGGTGAGCCCGGTCACCGCGATATGCACGGGCGTGCCCACCTTGAGCGAGCCATCTGGGTTGTTCAGCCGAATCCACACCTCGACCGTCGTCGAGCCGGGATCGAGCGCCGGGCTGATAAACGAAACCCTGGCCGGCAGCGTCTCATTAACGCCCGGCACCCTGACTGACGCCGCGTCTCCGATCTTCATCCGCTGCGCGATGCTCTGTGAAAAATGCACTTTGGCCAGCAGCGCAGAAGTGTCCATTACCGTGATGAGCGGCGTGCCTGCGGGAGCCATTTCCCCGGCAAAGAGCGGCCTGTCCGTCACAATGCCGTCAATCGGGCTGCTCAGCATGGAGTAGCTTGCCAGCGCTTCGGCATTCAGGTATCTGCCTCTTGCTGAAGTAAGCTGACCCTGCGTCGCCTGCACTGTGGAGGCGCGGCTGACGCTCTCCAGCAGATGGAGTTGCTTCGCAGCTGAATCGTAGGCTGCCTGCGCCTGCACTAGCGTTGCCCGCGCAGTGTCGAGATCCCGTCCAGGAATTGCGCCCTGTTCAAAGAGCTGCTTGCGGCTGTCGACAATGCTTTGGTCGAGATCGAGCGTGGCCCTGGCCTGAGCCAGGTCAAGTTCCGCCTTCTGCGTCTCCTGGGGAACCCGCGCCCCCATCGTATCGTTGTAGAGCGCCTGCGCGGCCTTGTAGCTGCCTCGATTATCGAGAGCTGTTGCCTGCAGGTCGCGATCTTCCAGCTTGACCAGCAATTGTCCCGCGTGGACCCGCGCCCCACGCTGTACGTAGAACTTATTGACCGGCGCACTGATTTTTGGCGATAAGGCGGCTTGCGCCAATGGGGCCAGAATGGCATCACCCTGGATCAGCTCCGAAATGGAGCCGATCTCTGGCTTGGCTGCCTGCACAGCTACCTCGGCCTCTGCTGGCGTTTGTTGCTGCTGTTTGCAACCGGGCACACCCATGCACAGCAACGCTGCCGCCAACGTGCAGCAGGCAGCGTGAACGCCGCGGCGCTTCTGTCGAAATGGATGCGGCTTCTCTGAAACCGTCATCATTAGGGCCTTCCTGTCAATGTCTGCAACTGCGCCAGCGCGACACGATAACGTACCGTTCCCTCTGCCCGCGCCATCTCCGCGGAAGTCAGCGCGTTTTGCGCGTCAACGACCTCCAGAACCGTGCCTTCTCCCCCGACGTACCGCAACTTCGTCAGTCGTAGACTCTCCTGCGCCAGGGCGACACTTGCATCGAGCGAGGTGGTTTGATCGCGCGCAATTGCGGCCTCGTCGTAGAACTCTGCCAAGTTCGCAATGGCTTGCTTTTGTGCGGCCGACAGGGCGACCTTTGCCGCATCGCGGCGAATCTGACTCTGCTTCACTTTGCGCTCGGTTGAAAGCCAGTCCCACACTGGGATATCCAGCGTCGCGCTAGCCGAATATCCAAGGTTGCGCGCCCCGTCCAGCCCATTCACTGCGAACTGGGGGGCGTTAATGCCATAGGTGTAATTCAGGGCGAGATCCGGAAGATATGCCGCTCGCGCAGCGTATAAGTCCGCTTCGCTCAAATGCAGCGAAGCGAGCGCACTCTTCAGTTCCGGGTTGTTCGCGGAGGCTTCGGCCTCGACTGTCGTGCGGTCCGGCAGTGCCGGAAGTTCTCCCATGTGGACGTCAAAGGCAGTGCGGGGATCAGGATAGAGCAGGACGGCAAGTTCCAGCCGCGCTTTGTCAGCCGCTAACTTAAAATCGGCAAGATCGCGTTTTCGCTGTTGCTCTTCAATCTGTGCCTTGACGACGTCTGCATGAGCTGACTCCCGCGCCGCCTCCCGCTGTTGGGTGAGAGTAACAAAGCGCTCCGCCTCGTTCGCAGCGCGCTGTGCCGATGCTAACCTAGCCTCACTCGCAAGAAGATTGAAATAAAGATTGACGACCGTCAAGACCAGACCACGTCGGGCAATCTCAAGCTCCGCTTCCGCGCGTGCCGCGCTCGCGTCTGCCTGCCTGACGGCACCTATCTGCGCAAAGCCCAGGGTTTCATTGATCACAGCCTGGCTTGTGTATTCATGCACGGCGTTATTCGCGATGAAGCGCGGTGACGATCCGGTTGTAAGCTGATTCGCGCGGTCCTGGGTTCCGCTACCTTGAGTGAACAGGTATTGATTATGGTAAGTCGCTGATGGCAGCAGCGTCGCGCGCGCGTTGGAGCGTTCGAGTTGCGAGACACGACCCTCCGCTACCGACGCAGCAAAGGTCGGCTCGTTTGCCTCCGCCCGCTGAATTGCCTCGTCGAGAGAGATCACGGGTACACCAGATGAGTCTGCCTGCGCTGCGGTTATCTGGGCCGAAGCTGCCGGGCCGTAAGGCATCGCATACGCAATTAGTACAAGCAACAGCACAGGATTTCGTGTGAAGCAGTGAAGTCCCATTTAGTATCAGATTATGGCAGGCAAAGTTAATTTCTGCTGAAGGCTGCGCTCCCAGCCATCAACCAACCAAGCGTCCTCTCGCCGTCGTACCTGCAACAGGATCGCGCTCGAAACACGTATCGAATGTAATCCACATACCCCACGCTAAGGATGGATAAGCTGAGCTGCCTGCGACAGCGTCAGATTCAGCGGAACCAGGTGAATCTCAGTTCGTATCGTCTCTAGATCGCGAGCAATGCTCTTCAGCATGAAAATGCGGCCGCCAAGATGCACGCTCATTCTTTCTGTTTTCCAGTTTGGGCCGTCAATTGAGATCCGTTTCATCTGGAATGACCCTCCCTGATCGATCTGTCCAAGCAGGCCGAAACCGAACTCGACCGGATGCAATATGTGACCTTCCAGTGTACATAATCGATCCATTGGTAGCCTTACCGAAACCGTGCCGCCAATCGCGTGGGCCACGCGTTCCTCATACGATGAAGGATGAAACGAAGGACTGGGCGAGAAACTGAAGCGTGTGCAACCGTCGATTTCGCCATCCGGCGTCAGGAGGAATGCCTTTGGAAGCAGCTGAAGGAGTGCGGTCGCCCGAGCCTCGTCGTCTTTATGTGCCTTATCTAACCTTCGAAGCTCGTCGGGATGGCGGACAAGATCGTCGATCCGATGCGACTCCGCTTCTGTCTCCGCAGCCGTCAGAGGATGTCCGTCCACTGCAACCAGACGGCGAAGAGCTCCGTCTTGTGTCTCAACGACCTTCTCTCTCCAAAGATGGCCTCCCGTTCGGGTGGATCGCTCTTCAGAGATGTAGCCGAAGCGCTCTGGCTGTTGGCGAGCTGCCACCTCATTCGCCGCCATCGTTTCGACTAAGTTCCTTGCCTGAGCTCGGCAGGATACTGTCAGGATAGCGAAACCAAGCCAACACGATATCAGGCGCAGAGTTAGCGAGCGAGTTTTGCGCCCGACGCTCACTCAGTCTGCCTTTTCATCACCACATTCTGCGCAATGCACCTTAAGGCCGAATGAAGATCGCTGCCAGGATCATCTGGATATCTGCAGCACTTCCGGGAGCGAACTCGACCATATCCCGCCTGAACGCCAGTTTTAATTGCCCCATTTATTGGGCATGCGCTCCTGGCTTGGAAGCAAGCAACGCTTCATATTGGTGCTTTTCCCGGGCAGCATCCTCGGGACGCGAGGCCTGTTGGTAGGCCGCTGCCAGCTCATGGTGAACGTCGGGAATCTCAGGGTGGACCTTCTCCAGTGCGACCAGACGATCCAGACCGCCCTGGAAATTCCCCGTTTTCACCATCGATGCCGCGTAAACAAACGCCAGCTGCGGAACCGCCGTCAACTGTGCCTCAATGGGCTGCAAGGTCTTGAGCGTTCCTGAATAGTCCGCCGTCATGTACTGACTGATGCCCAGCATGGAACGGAGGCTCGCCTCTTCCGGGTGAGCGCGCAGAGCACGGGTAAGCGGCAGTACTGCATCTTGAAAGCGGCTGGCCAAAAAAGCTGCCTGGCCCCAGTTGTGATCGAGACCCTCGAGCGAGGGCTTCCACTCCCCAGCTCGCTGAAAATATGTAAGCGCAGAGGAAAAATCCTTGCCGGATGCGGCAATTGCGCCAAGGTTGTTGTAGCTGTCGGCAAGCGCAGGCGCCAGCTCTTGCTCAGATGCGTCGATCTGGCTCAGCGATTTGTTAGTGGCGGCATTCTGCAGACTCGATACGTTCGCCGGCCCCATGCCGGCTTCAGCCGGCGGATTGTCCGGCACATCCGATAGATAGTCAGCGAGCCGGCTGCGGTCCTGTGTCAGGCTTTGATTTGTCAGCGCAGCAGAGATTTGCATCTCGCTGTCCGCCTCCTTTGTTCTGCCTGACTGCATCAGAACCCGCCCCAGCATGTAGTGCGCCTTCTGCACCTGATAGCGGTTGTGCGAAACATCCCCCGTCAGCGTGATCGACTTGCGCAGCGCCGTCCCCGCATCGGCAGGCCGACTGGTCTCAAAATAGAGCTGGCCCAGGTAGAAATATGCGTCCGGATTCTCCGCATTCAGCTCAACAGCATGCTTCAGGTCGCGCTCAGCCTCGGCATACTTGTGCTCTCCCTGCTCAATATGCCCGATAGCGGCGTAGGTCTGCGCGTCACTTGGAGAAATATCCAGTTCCCTCCGCAGCTCCGCTTCGGCTTCCGCTGTTTTTGCTCCTTCGGAACTCGAAAGATACACTGCTGCCAGCGCGTAGTGTGCGCCCGGCAGGCGTGGGTCCTTCGCGATTGCCTTTTGCAGTTCAACAATCGCTTCTTGCGGGAAGTCGGAATTGCCGTAGGCGAGCCCGAACTGGCGATGGATGACCGCCGTATCCCCAAAAGCTGTCAGCATCTCGGAAAAGACGTTTGCGGCGCATGGCTTGTCCTGCATATTGAGGCAGGCAATCGCGAGGGCGTACCCGTTTTCGAAATCAGGTTCAAGCGCAACAGCCGCTTCGAACTGCTGACGCGCCTCATTTCCCTTGTTCGTCTTCATCAACACACGCCCCAGGACGAGGTGGGCTTTGGCGCATGCCTTGGCGTTAGCTGGGTACTTGCGAACGACTTGCTCAGCCAGAGACCTTGCGTGAGAAAGATCACCGCGCACAAGAGCAGCCTGAGCGTATTCGATTTCGAGCACCGGAGAATTCGGCGCCAGGCCCAGCGCCTCGTCAAAAAGCGGAGCAGCCTTGTCATAGTCGCCGATGCGCGCCCGTTCAATCGCCAGCTCTCCGAGGGCGTCGGCGATGAAGATACGGTACTGCCGCGCTGCCTCGGTTAGATTACCCGCCGACTGATAGCTTTGCGCCGCGTC
>DATAQX010000117.1:0-2621 GCA_036264455.1 Silvibacterium sp.
TCCAGCACGTTGCAAAAGGCCTTGCTAGAACCAATCAGATTATTCGAGATCATTGCTTAAATCCTTTCGGGAATTACTACAGCTGCTTCGCACGATTGCTCGATTGCCACGTTAAATGGGCTCTAAGAGCTCTTCACTATCAAATGGCTCGTAAAGGATCGCAAGTGGTCGGTCGCGGCTGAAGATCAAAGGATTCGTGAATCGAATAAAGATCTGCTGGCATCCGTGCACTGCTTCCGCTCGCTCGCCACTCAACTGCTCCTCCACTAAGGTCATCGTAGCGAGATCCGCGACGGCCGCCTATTATCTCTTTGTATAGATCGGGAAAGGGCCTTCAGAAGTGGAGGGAGGGTCTTGCCGCGAACTCGCAGGACCGCAAGGCCGGCCTGTGAGTTACCGCTTTCGGTTTCTTACAAAGGATTGATAGTAAAGATTACTTCGTCCTCTTGGAGGCAGCCGAGGGATTGTCGCTTCGTAGTTTCACGAGGCTCCTTGCTCATTCATAGGAGTCAATCCAGATACATGCTCCAATCCGTGATACACGTTGAAGCGTCCGTCGCGCAGGAACCCTACTAAAGCGATGTCAAACTCTTTGGCTACCTGTACCGCGAGGCTGGATGGGGCGCCCACTGAAGCCACCATGGGGATGCCTCCCATCAGGGCCTTCTGCAGCAGCTCGAAACTGGCGCGCCCAGAAAGGAGCAGAAGAGACCCGCGTAGTGGTGTGCGGTCGGCAAGAAACTCTGCACCGAGCAGCTTATCTACAGCGTTGTGCCGGCCTACATCCTCGCGCAGCGCGAGCAGTGTGCCATCGGCGGTGAACAGTCCAGCGCCGTGCAGACCGCCGGTGCGGTCAAACACAGATTGCGCTTCGCGTAGACGGGTAGGCAGTGTATACAGAACATCAGCGCTGACGGCGAACGTGTTTCTTCGCCGCGGCGGGCAAACCGTCTGCAATGCCAGCAGCGATGCCTTCCCGCAAATGCCACAACTGGATGTCGTATAGAAGTTGCGCTCCAGATTTGCGAGACTGACCGTCACGTCGGAAGACAGGTCCACGCGGACAATGTTCTTCCTTGCCTGGTAGCGAAGAGCGCTTCGGACCGCGCCGCCTTCGACTGGCTTATCAACATTCCCGAACGCGACATAGGCAATCGATTCAACATCATTAACGTCGCGCACCACCCCTTCGGTCATCAGAAAGCCGGCAGCCAATTCGAAATCATTGCCGGGCGTGCGCATCGTAACAGAGATTGACTTCATGGCCCGACTTAGAGCCGCACCATAGCCCAGCTGGATTTCGAGCGGCTCTTCGACAGCCAACGTCTCCTCGGCCGTTTTCGCTTCGCTGCCGGCTACTCGTTCAGCCGTAACGCTCAAAACGGCGCGACCGTCTTCCGGTATATCCCGCTCCCGAATTTCTTCCATATATTCCTACTTCGAGGCAAATCTGGAATAACTCCGGCAAGATTTCAGAGTTATCCTTTATCTTATGCCCGCGATGGTCCTCAGGGCCTCTCAATCTCATTGCACGCTTTACAACAGACGACCAGCCCACGTTGTCCTGATGCTTGTGATCTTCTGATGCTTTTGATTGCGCTGCGGCTTCGGCAATTCGGGCGCGTCCGTGACAGCATGCGCGCCGCGGGCGCATCCTAGTCCATAACGATACCTGACGGAGGGTGGGGACATGCAGAACTCGTATCAGCCGGGGCGGCTGGTCTGGAGTGGGGATCAGACCGGCAATGGGCGCGATTATCAATTCGTCTCAGCGCCGCGCCCCCTCGGCGTGAATCCGATTGAGATTACGGTGGATGGCAAGCCGGCGGCCGCCGAGGGCGGCGAATGGCTCATTGATTCGATTCTGCGCGTCGAGGAACTTGCGCATGTCTGCTACCACCCACAGATGGGCCCCATACAGAGCTGCGATACCTGCATGGTGGAGGTGAAGGGGCGCGCCACCGTCGCTCTTCACGCTGATCAGCCGGATGAACACTCCGGACGCGCGACGCGGTATCGAGGTGGCGGCGGGCTTGTTGGCGGCGGTGGGGGCGGCGGCTCGTCCGCTGAAGAAGTAACCTGAGTCAGGCGATGCGGACTTCGGTACAGGTGCCCATGACCTCGCGCAGGGCGGCGCAGATTTCGCCCACCGTTGCGCCGGTTCCACGGGAAAAACATCGAGAGGATGGAGGAAGTCGATGGTCTCGACGCCAGCATCGGAGTGCCTGCTTCACGATTAATTGTGCAGGGTCTTACGCCGATGTCCCAGCCTTCGATGTTCCCAGCCTCCGCCCAGCGCCGCCTCGCCTGCCTGACTAGTAGGACGCTTGCATCCAGGCGGCGCGTTCCGAGGCTTTGTCAATCTTGTGGTCCCCATCCGAACGACCACCCGTCACCTCCGATGGCCAAGGCGTCAAAACCAGCGGCGTAATCTCCAGTCCGCTCCCACCAAGCGGACACCTCTCGATCTGGATGATCTAATATCTGTCATTCAAGAGCTGTCACCTCGATGGCTGACACGAGCTGTCACGCAGCTCCCTCCATCGAATCCAAGGCCACGTATGGTTTTGGGTTGGCAGAGTAGATGAGTTTTCCCCTTGCACCGTGCGACCCAACGGTTG
>DATAQX010000152.1:0-10387 GCA_036264455.1 Silvibacterium sp.
TTGTGAATCCAGGAAAGGGTGTCGGAGAGCGCGATGGTCTGGTTGAGCTGAAAGGCAGGCTGCTGCTCGCTGAGGCTGCTGAACTGGTTCAGAGTGACGCTGGGCAGGCCGTAGAGTAAGGGATCCGTGGGGAGTCCGCTGAGACCGATTTGATCGGCGACGTTGGTGAGGTTCGTGAAGAAGTTGCGCGTTTCGGCGTTCGTCCGGTTCCAGTTTAAGTTGAGGGTGTTGGCGAGACGGCCCTTGCTGATCGAGTAGCCGGTTTGCACGGAATACTGGGTGGTCTGGTTCTTGCCGCCGAAGTCGGGGAAGAGGGTGAGATTGTCGGCGGCGGAGTGGCTGTAGTTGAAGTTGACGCTGAGATTCTGGTGCAGCCCCGGACTGCCTCCCTGGCCGAGGCGCTGGCGGATGAAATTCCCCAGGGCTGCGGAGTTTCCACCGCTGCCGAAGTTATGAATGTAGCGAGCGCCGACAGTGGTGGTGTTGGTCTGGGCGGTGCTGAGGCGGCGGTAGTTCTGGAACTGACCGGGCAGATTGGGCAACGGAACATAGTTCAGAAGTGCCGTGGCCTGTGAGGAGACCCGGCCGACGGGGATGGTGTTATTGGAGAAGGGCTGACCGGTGGTGGGGTCGTAGATGGTAATCGGGGTGCCGTTCTGGCTGGTCAGACCCTGGAAGTTTCCGGCACGCTCGGCGGTGTTGGGGACGGTTCCATATTGGTCAAACGGTAACGACGAGCGCTGGCCGGAAAGTGTGAAGAAGAGGAAATCCTTCGTGTCATGCGTGATCAGGTGCGGGATGTACGGCGCGCCGATAAAGGTGAGACCGAAGCGGTTGGAGGAGTAGCCGGGTTGTTCGAGCGGCTGACCCCGCAGGGCAAAGGGCTGAGCGTTCAGGGCGGAGTTGCCGCCATTCCAGAAGACGGCTCCGTGGATCTGGTTAGGGTTGAAGTTGCGGAAGTTGCCGCGTCCTCCGAAGCCGCGCCCTCCTCCACCGCCAAAGCCACCACCAAATCCTCCTCCTCCTCCTCCGGGACCACCGCCGCCACCGGGACCAGCGCTAACGGAGAATCCGCCGCCACCCCCGCCGGGTCCGCCGAAGCTGCCCGGACCCCCACCCATGTCGCCTTCGCCGGGGGGTGGTGGGCCGCCACCAAAGTTGATTCCGGCGAAGGGATTGGTGGAACCATTCTGACCCGCGACTGCGACCGATTCGGTGGAGACGTCGGGGTTGGAGGCTAGACTGGGGAGCGCGGCTGTTGCAGTGGACGAACCTCCAGCGGCCTCGATAAGGCCAGTGGCGGCGTCGGCCAGTGAAAGACTCTGTGCGCCGCGTCCTGAGTACTGGCGGGTCGCGGCAGCCTGCTCCTGCTGCTCCTGCTGGGCTGCGCGCGAGGCTAGGGTAAGAGTGAAGTCGACCTTCTGGTCGTGCGAAGCGGCGTTGAGCAGCGCCTCCTGGGTGGTAGAGGCGAAGGCGGCGAGTTCAGCGCGCAGGACGTAACGGCCGTTCGACGGGATGGTCATGCTGAAGTTACCGCGCGCATCGCTGGCCGTCGAGTATTTCTTGCCGGTGAGGGTGTTGGTGGCGGTGATGCTGACGCCGGGGAGGGGGATGGTTCCGGACTTGACGGTGCCGTGGATGGTGCCTCCGGCCTGAATGGCACCGCCGGTCTGAACCGCATTGCCGGTTTGGGGAGTGGTCACCGTGGGAGATTGCTGCGCTGGCGCGGTGGGGGCAAGTTGCTGGGCGCGGCTGGTGACGGACGCGGTGACTTGCGACACGGCCAGCAGGAGCAGGATCGAAATGCGACGACGCGTCATAGAATGAGCAGATTACTGGTTCGGGGGAGCCGGGTTCGTACCGGCGGGAGCGGGTTGGGCATTGTTGGCGCCACGGCTCCCTCCGCCGCTCCCGAAGCCGCCCGGACCACCGGGACCACCAACACTTAGTACGGTGGCGACGAAGTTTCCGTTCTGGATGGCGCCTCGGGCGTTTACGTTGTCGCCAACCTTGATGTCGGCCAGGGTGATGCTGTCGCGACGCTTGCGGAAGGAGGTGTTTTCGTCGACCACGATGGTCTGGACGACGTTGTCAGGGCGCTTGATGGTGATTTTAGTCTCGTCGATGGATTGAATCGCGCCCGCTGTCCAGGTTTTGCCGAAGTCGGCTCGGGCTTTTTCGTATTGCTCCTTGTCGATGACCACGACGAACATAGCGCCGAGGGTTTTGGCTTTGTCGTCGAGATCACCGGCGGCTCCGACCATGTCGCCGACGTGGATGTCGGAGATTTTTACCTGCTCGCGCTCCTTGCGGAAGCGGGTGTTGGGGCCGGTTTCGATCTTGTAAACGTCGCCTTTTTCAGTCTTTACGGAGATGTCGTTCCCGGAGATAACGGTGACGGTTCCCCGAACGCCATGGCCGGCAAAGACCCCGCCCATGCCTTGTCCCTGACCCTGAGCGGAGCCCGGAGGCGGCGCGTCCTGTCCCAGTGCGAAAGGCAGGGAAACGGCGGCGGCGAGAAGCAGAATCGATGCGCGCAATGGGGATTTCATGACTTAAATCAGTATCTCTCAATTAGACTGACCCGAGGTTTTCCTGTAACCGCCTGGCGACAGTTCGATTTGCAGGATAGACGCCCAAAAACAGGCGGAAGACGCAGGGCGGCCGGATGCCGCCAGAGGAAATAGCAAAATGACTGTAACTTCTCCCGACGCCGGTTCATCTAGTGTTAGTCTCACGGGCAACACGAAACGATGACCGCTCTCTAAAGTAGAGGAGGATCGAGCATCGATGGGTACTATCAGCAGAGTGGACCGGCCTGCGGGACTGAAGCCGGAGCTGGGACGGCAGTTTTGTAGTGTGCGGCAGCAGACGGAAAAGCTCTGCGAGCCGCTCAACCCGGAGGACATGATGGTGCAGTCGTGTCCGGAAGCCAGCCCCGCCAAGTGGCACCTGGCGCACACTACGTGGTTCTTCGAAACCTTTCTCCTGTCGGAGTTTCTGCCCGGCTACCGACCGTATCATCCCGACTTCATCTGGCTTTTCAACAGTTACTACAACGCAATCTCTGACCAGCCTCTCAAGAAGCTGCGCGGCTCGTTTTCGCGGCCTTCGCTGACTGAGATTCTGGAATATCGCCAGCATGTCGAAACGGCAATGGTGCGCCTGATCGAGGACGGCATGCCGGTGGAGGCGCAGCGGCGGACTGTGCTGGGTCTGCACCACGAGCAGCAGCACCAGGAGTTGCTCGCCTACGACATCAAAAACGCATTCTGGTCGAATCCGCTGCATCCGCCATACAAGGCGGGAGAACTGACGGAGGCAGGTGCAGGCTCATTGACCTGGGTTGGGCATGAGGGCGGTCTGGTGGAGATTGGCCACGGCGGCGATGGGTTTTGCTTCGACAATGAGCAGCCGCGGCACAAAGTTTTTCTGGAGCCGTTCGAGCTGGCTTCGCGGCTGGTGACATGCGGCGAGTATCTGGACTTTATGCGCGATGGCGGCTATGAGCGGGCCGAACTCTGGCTGCAGGAGGGATGGGATACGGTGAAGGCGCAGCAGTGGCGTGCTCCACTGTACTGGTTCCAGGCTGAGGACGAGTGGCAGGTGTTTACGCTGCGGGGAACGGCAGGGTTGAAGGCACTTCTGGATACGCCGGTGTGCCACGTCAGCTACTTTGAGGCGGATGCCTACGCGCGCTGGGCAGGGAAGCGGCTGCCGACGGAGGCGGAGTGGGAGGTTGCCGGGACGTCGCTGCCCGTGGAAGGCAATCTGCTCGAATCGGGGATCCTGCATCCTGCGGCGGGCGGGGCGCAGGGCGGTTTGCAGCAGATGTTCGGAGACGTCTGGGAGTGGACGGCGAGCGCGTATCTTGGTTATCCGGGCTTCGCGGCGTTGCCGGGGGCGCTAGGCGAGTATAACGGCAAGTTCATGTGCAATCAGATGGTTTTGCGCGGCGGTTCCGCGGTAACCCCTGCATCTCATATTCGAAGCACTTACCGGAACTTTTTCTCGCCGGCGACGCGGTGGCAGTTTTGCGGCATGCGCCTTGCGAATCGTTAACTCTGTCCAACCGTTTCAGGAGTATTCCGAGTCCCCTTTATGCATAGTCTCTCTACGATTCTCACGCTGCCGGAGGCGGCGCAGACTCCGGCAGGCGCAGAGGTTTTTTCCGGTCTGACAGCGCGGCCGAAGACGCTTTCGCCGTGGCTTTTTTATGACGAAAAAGGGTCGCGGCTGTTCGAGGCGATCACTGAGTTGCCGGAGTATTACCTGACCCGCACGGAACGGGCCATTTTCGCCAGGTATGCGGACGAGATTCTGGGCATGGCAGCAGCTCATTCACCGCTGACGATGATTGAGCTGGGTGCGGGCACGGCCACGAAAACCGGGCTGCTGCTCGAAGCTGCGGTTCGCAGGCAGGGGGGCGTCGATTACCTGGCGATCGACGTCTCGGAAAGTCCTCTGACTGCGGCGAAGGAACGCATTGAGAGAGAAATTCCCGGTGTGACTGTTACTCCCAGAGTCGCCGATTACACGACCGGCGTCGCTGATTTTCCGGGAGACGGTAAGCGGAAGATGGTGCTTTATATCGGATCGAGTATCGGGAACTTCGAGCCTGCCCACGCGGAGACGTTGTTGCGCGATGTGCGAGCGCACCTCTCGCCTGGAGACCGGCTACTGCTTGGCGTTGACCGAGTGAAAGAGCGCTCGGTGCTGGTGCGCGCCTATGACGATGAAGCAGGCGTGACCGCGGCCTTCAACAAGAATGTGCTGAAGCGGATCAATCGCGAGTTGGGCGGTAACTTCAACCTGAGGCTTTTTCGGCACCGAGCGCTCTGGAACGAAGAACATTCGAGGATCGAGATGCACCTGGAGAGCCTGATCGCACAGCAGGTGACGATTGCGGCTCTGGAGATGGAAGTAAAATTCTCACGGGGCGAGACAATTCATACCGAGAACAGTTACAAATTCACAGGAGAAGATGTTCTGTCACTGCTGGAGCGCGCGGGATTCGGCATGACGCAGTGCTGGACTGACGAACGCGAGTGGTTCGGGGTTTATCTGGCAACGGCGACATAGCCACTAGGGATTCATGGTTTCAGCGGGCAGCGAAATGGATGACCGGTACCTCTGTGCGTATGGACGGAGGCGAAATCAAAGGCATTTGAAGCAGAGTCATCTCATCGTCGCTAGGGGTGCTATGAGCGCAGATTCTAGGTGAGTTGAACTACAGAATCGTTTCCAGGAGAATAATCATGAGCCGGGTCCCATCAACACAAGCAAGTAACCCGGAGAAACAAGACCTGGTTTCTACTGCCGACCTCTCAAAACACGCCAAAAGCAACTTAACCAAATTGGCTGCGTGGATAAATGATCGCAATATCCCTTTCCTGGTCAGCAGTATCGGCATGATTGTTATGCTCCTCTGGGCAGGATCTTTCAAAATGACAGCTCCCGGCGCCGAAGGCATAGTTCCCCTGGTTTCCAACAGCCCGCTGATCAGCTGGCACTTTAAGTTATTCGGTCCCTATATCGGATCAGACTTTATCGGCCTTACCGAGTGGCTTGCCGCCATCTTGATTATCGCGGGCTATTTTCGCCCCAAGGCCGGCATCGTAGGAGGGATCATCACAACGGTCATGTTCTTTACAACCAGCACTATGGTCATAACTACTCCAGGCGCGATTATTTCCGTACCTGGGATTCACGGGATGAGGTACATGAGTAATTTGGGCCTGTTCCTTTTCAAAGATGTCATATCGCTCGGGGTATCCTTTTACCTGATCAGCTATTTCGGCAAGAAAGCGATCCTTTCCGAAAACAACAGCTCGTAACTATAACGCGAAGCAGCGGCCGCAGGTTACTTGCATCGTCCCGCGATCAAGCGGAGGATAGGAACTTCTATACGTATGGGCGGTGGCGAGATCAAGGGCATTTAGATATGTCACTCCAATCATGACCAGCCTGCAACCGGAGAAATGCATATGAATGGGAGCGAAACACTTTCTTCAACGCATACAAGCCAAGCTCCCACTTTAGAAAACTACGATCTGGTGATTCTCGGCGGCGGTACAGGATCAACGATTGCAGCTTGGACCTTTGCCGGCCAGGGACAGCGTGTTGCAGTGATCGAACGCAAATATATTGGTGGATCATGCCCGAATATCGCCTGCTTGCCGAGTAAGAACATCCTCCACAGCGCAAGAATAGCGGCGTATTTCCGACGAGGCAATGAGTTCGGCCTTGCCGCAGACGGCTTCCACGTTGATATGCAGGCGGTGCGTGCCCGAAAACGCGCAATGGTATCGGGCCTGAACGACATGTATCTCGGTAACTTCAAGCAGACCGGAGCGGAATTTATTCTCGGATCGGGACGCTTTGTAAGTCCGAAGACTCTGGAAGTTGCCCTCCATGACGGAACTACTCGCCGCCTCCGCGGAACCAATGTAATTGTCAGCACCGGTACGCGGCCTGCTTTAGAACCCATCCCTGGCCTGGTCGACGTTCAGCCGTTAACACACGTCGAGGCACTCGAATTAGATCGCGTCCCTCAACACCTCATTGTGATTGGCGGCGGTTACGTCGGCCTCGAACTGTCGCAGGCGATGCGACGATTCGGCAGCAAAGTCACCATCATCGATCGGAATGACCGCTTGCTGCACAGAGAAGATGACGATGTCGCCGAAGCTCTTGCCCGCCTCTTCAAAGACGAGGGCATCGACACGTTCTTAAATGCGCGCGTCAAAAGTGCTTCGGGCAAATCGGGCGATTCAGTCGACATTGCCGTCGAGCAAGCCGGCAAAGAGACCACTCTCACGGGCACTCATCTGCTTGTTGCTGCGGGCCGTACGCCCAACACAGAGAACATCGGACTGGAATTGGCTGGCGTTCAAGTGACCGATCGCGGGTACATCAAGGTGAACGAACGGCTCGAGACAACCGCCCCCGGCGTTTGGGCCATCGGCGAAGCTGCTGGAAGTCCGCAGTTCACACATGTGAGTGTCGATGATTTTCGCGTCGTCCGTGACAACCTCGCAGGCGGTAACCATGTGACAACAGGCAGGCAAATCCCCTACACACTTTTCACGGACCCGGAACTTGCACATATCGGCCTGACTGAGAAAGAAGCCAAAGCCCGAAAAATCAACTACCGCTTGTTCAAGATCCCGATGGAACTGGTGCTCCGAGCGCGCACCATCTCTGAAACACGTGGATTTATCAAGGCACTCGTAGACGTAAACAGTGATCGCATTCTTGGTTTTACAGCCTTTGCTGTGGACGGCGGGGAGATCATGGCTTCGGTACAGACGGCCATGATGGCCGCATTGCCCTATACCGCACTGCGCGATGCCATTTGGTCCCACCCGACTCTTGTCGAAGGGCTCATCCCGTTGTTCTCGTCCACCCCTTCCCTATCAACACTTGCCGATATGCAAGCCGCTGATCATATTCAGCAAGAAATCGTGGGATGAAAGGAGCAAAGAAATGAATATTCTTCTCAGGGCCCTGGCAAAGACAGGCTTGCTCAAGGGAGACCTCGACTGCCATCTCATTCGAGCCTCAATGGTGGTCATCTACTTTTTTTCGGATGTCAGAAGTGGTTTGATTACGAAGCACAAGGCCTCATTCCGTTTCTTACGCATGATCCTCTCATCTTCTGGATGTACTCGGCCTTCGGCATCCAAGGAGCCACTTATCTTCTAGGCGTTTCGGAATGGCAAATCATTGCGACATCGAGGCGGCAGTCGTTTTGTGTGGCTGAATGAAACTTCAACCTAGTGTCGTTCGAGCCGGACATCGTCTCGGTACATCTCGATGGCACGAAGCTTCATCTTGAACCGGGTCAGGCTGTGATTCCGCACGGCTCCGATCGTAACCTCAACGTCGCCGAGGCGCCCGCCCTGCAAACAGCCTTGAGCGAGAATCCGGCGGCGGGAATCCGGCGGCGGCCCCGAAGCAGGAGCGACCGGCTAGGGGGCTTCCGATCCCCCACCAGAACGGAGCGACATGGCTCGACTACTATCGGTGAATGTCGGACTTCCGCGCGACATCGAGTGGAAGGGTCGCACTGTGCACACCGCGATCTGGAAGGATCCGGTGCGTGGCCGCCGTCGGGTCGGTCGGTTGAATTTAGAGGGAGACGGTCAAGGAGACCTGGCCGGACATGGCGGTGAGCAGCGCGCCGTCTTCGTCTACCAGATCGAATCGCATCGCTATTGGCAGGAGCACCTGAAGAGGACCGGCTTCGTCCACGGACAGTTCGGCGAGAACTTCACGATCGAAGGACTGCCCGACGATGTCGTTTGTATCGGCGACCGTTATCAGATCGGCAACGCACTGTTCGAGGTCACTCAACCTCGCGTTACCTGCTATCGCGTCGGCATTCGGATGAACGAGCCACGGATGCCGGCATTGCTGACATCCAGCGGACGACCAGGGTTCTACTTCCGCGTTTTGCAGGAAGGCGCGGTATGCGCCGGCGACGAAATCGTGAAGGTGGGAGAGGCGGAAGAGCGGATGACTGTCGCGGAGATCAACGCGCTCCTCTATTCTCCCAATCATCCACGCGACCGGCTGGCGCGCGCTTTGCGGATCGAGGCGCTTTCGCCCGGATGGCGCTCTTCGTTTGAGGCGTTAATGAAGAGCCAAACGACTTCCGCGGGAAGTGGTAACGCGGGGCTCGCGCCGGCAGCGGCTGCGCATCCGGCTGCACCAGGATTCCGGCCACTCTCGGTGATTGCGATCGATCAGGAGTCCGCGGACGTCCTCTCACTGACGATACATGACCCGGACGGTCAGCCGCTGCCAACCGCTCTGCCCGGGCAGTACGTGGTCTTGCGTCTTCCGCGGGCCGCAGGCGGAAAGCCGCTTTTTCGCAGCTACTCGCTTTCGGGTCCCCTTTCGACGGAGCGCTATCGAATCAGCGTGAAAATCGAGCCAAATGGGGTGGCTGGAACCTATCTGCGGGAGTATGTCCGAGTGGGCGATGCTCTTGACGTCAGCTCGCCGCGCGGAAGCTTTATTCTGCAGTCCGGAGAGGGTCCGGTGGTGCTGCTCAGCGCGGGAATCGGGGCGACGCCTGTTCTGGCGATGCTGCACGCGCTGGCGGCGGTCCGCTCCACACGGCAGGTCTTGTGGCTGCACGCGGCTCGCGACAGGCAGCACCATCCATTCGCCGCCGAAGTCCGGCGCCTCATGCTCTCACTCACGCACGGCCGCGGTTATGTTTGTTACAGCAGGCCGGGCTCGAGCGACAAGATGGGTGAGAATTTCGACGCTGCCGGCCACCTGTCGCGATCAGTGTTTCTCGAAGTTGGCGTCCCACGAGAGGCGGAGGTCTATCTCTGCGGGCCGACTCGCTTCATGGAAGAGATGAAAGAGGTGCTTACAACCTTCGGCATGGCGCCGGAGCGGATTCACGCCGAAATCTTTAATGGCAGCGAGTCGATGACTCCTGGTGTCGTCGGCACAGCGACGCGAGCCCCGCATCTCCCCAAGGACGACGCCAACACCGGTCCGTTGATATCGTTCGCGCGCAGTGGCGTCGCCGCACATTGGAAGGCGTCTGCCTACCAGAGCATTTTGGAGCTGGCCGAGGCCTGCGACGTGCCGGTCCGCTGGTCGTGCCGGACCGGTGTTTGCCACAACTGTGAGAGCGGCCTGATCTCGGGGACTGTAAGCTATCGGCCCGAACCTCTTCAGGCGCCGGCCGACGGCAATGTCTTGATCTGCTGCTGCCAACCTCGGGATAACATGGTCGTAGACCTCTGAGTCCGGACAGCTATTCGTGATGGAGCATCCGTCAGAACTAGGTTTGATGGACGCACGAGGTAATACTCAACGTTTCGATCTGGAACAGCAGATCCACACTGTTCCCTTTTGCTTTATCCCCTTTTTGCCAGCTGGCGATAACAGGCCAGCTTGCCTAGGCCGTTCCAGCGAAGACCAGGCGGGCGACGGCGGAACTTCTGATGCAAAAGTTTGAGAAAACTTCGTGGCATCGGTCTTCTGCGGAAGATTCGCGCTCAGTCCGGCCAAAAGCTGAAGGGGTTTCAGGATTCGTAGCCTTCTCGCCAGGTGTTCCTTCTGAAAGCATTAATGCGTTTGTGACATCTTCTTAACAGCGGGCGATTATCTAGTTGATCTTACGGTTATCGTGGCTGCCGTGTTTGAGGATGTTACTGGCGGATAGGGAATGGAATACCTGCCACTTCGTAGGAGTTAAGGCCCTCTTCGCTCTAGCACGCTAAACATAAATTTATTGTGGCGGTCCAGAGCTCTTGCTTATGAAAGTTCTCATCGTCGAAGACGAGATCAAGACAGCAAAGTTCCTGAAGAAGGGGCTCAACGAAGCGGGTTTTGTGGTCGATGTGGCCAGAGATGG
>DATAQX010000157.1:0-2498 GCA_036264455.1 Silvibacterium sp.
ACTATCGCCGGGACGCATCTGCGCAAAAGCGGTCAGGCCTGTCAGCAGGACCGCGCCTGTGAGAACAGTGAGCCTGTTGCTTAGTTGCTTTGAGAACATTGGGGGAATTCCTCCTTGCCGAGGCATTCACGGCCTGCATTGACCGGCGTGTACACTGGCACTGCTTACGCACCGTGAATCTTGCCCGACATATAGTTGAATGCCGCGAAGTTGGCCGCGAGTTGCCTTCTTCGCCCGCGCGTTTTCTTGTCAAGGACATCAGCTTTGCCGTTGAGCAAGGCGAAGTGCTTGCGATCGTTGGCCCTAGCGGCGCCGGCAAAAGCACACTGCTGCGCATGATCAATCGCCTCGATGAGCCGACTCATGGAACGGTCTATTTCCATGGAGAGGATTACCGCAATCTCCAGACTGCTGCGCTGCGCCGCTCCATTGGAATGGTGATGCAGCGCGCCTACCTTTTTTCCGGCACCGTCGCCGAGAACATCGCCTTCGGCCCACGCCAGCACGGCCTCGACATTACACCGGAGCAGATCGCCGAACTCCTTATCCATGTTGGCCTCGAGGGCTATGCTTCACGTGATGCATTCACCCTCTCTGGAGGAGAAGCCCAGCGCGTCGCCATCACCCGCGCCCTGGCCAACCAACCCGAGGTGCTTCTTCTCGATGAGCCCACTTCCGCCCTCGACGAGAACTCCCGCTCCGGCGTCGAGCGGCTTCTTGAATCGCTCATCCGGGAACGCCAACTCACCTGCCTCTGGGTAACGCACAGTCTGGACCAGGCGCGCAGCATGGCCGACCGGGTGCTCATGCTCGAATCCGGACGCATTACGGCCATCGGAACACCGGCACAAGTGCTTCCTCAAACTCCCGTGCTTCCTGGAATTACGGAGTTACCCGATGCTTGAACACTTCTTCCCCAACCAGCTCACGCGCGGAGCCATCGAGTGCCTTATCGCCGCGCTCACCGCCTTCGCCGTCATGCTCGTAGCGCGACGCCGCGCCCCGGACCTGCTAAAGGAAGTTCCTCTGGCCGAATTGCGCGGTCTGCTGCAGATCGTTGTCGTCGGCGCCATCCTCGCGGCCCTTTTGCATGGCCCGCAATGGACTTCTATCTTCGTTCTCGCCGGGATGGTCATCGCCGCCGCAAGCATCGTCCGCAAGCGCGCCAAACAAATCCCCCGGGCCTTCGTGCTGGCCCTGATCGCCATCGGCGCGGGCGCGGGCTCCATCCTGGCGATCATGACGGCGACGGGAGTCATCCCGCTCCGCATCCTTGTGCTCATTCCCGTCGGCAGCATGGTCATCGCAAACACCATGAACACCCAGTCCCTCTTCCTCGACCGTTTTCGCGGGGAGGTTCTTGCCCACATCGGAGAAATAGAATCCGCGCTGGCCCTGGGAGCCTCTCCCGATGCCGCTGTCGAACTCTATCTGCGCGCGGCCTTTCGCTCCAGCCTCATTCCCGCTATCGACAACATCCGGTCCCTGGGCATTGTCTGGATTCCCGGCATCATGGCCGGTATGGTGCTCTCCGGATCATCTCCGATCTACGCCGCGCTCTATCAATTTGTCGTGTTGACGACGATCTTTTCGGCGTCCGGGCTCGCGTGCTTCGTGGCCAGCCACCTGGTCACGAGGCGAATCTTTTCTGCCCACAGCCAGCTCCTGCTTCGCGCCTGAACTGGACTCAGTGCGCTGCGATCCGGGATAGATTCCAGTGCCGCCACACGGTTTGGCGAGCCTCGGGCCGTCACCGGCAAGTTTAGGCCCGGCCATGATAATGCTTACCTATGCGTATCCCCGAATCCTGGATTCTGATGAGCTTCATCGGCCTGGTTACGGCCCTTATCCTCCTGCTGCTGCACCTGACGAAGCTTGGTCATTTCATCCATCAGCAGATCCCCGACCGCCCACACAGGCGGCTGTTTCTGGCGTCGGTCAGCTTCTTCATTACATTTCTCGCGGTGCGCCTGCTGGTGGCTTCGATCACGCATCATATCGGGCCATTCGGCTACGTAGAAATGGGTGGAAAGCACATACACCATCTCGTGTGGGGGATACTGCTTCTGCTCCTGTGTGGCTATGCCGATCTCACGGAGGTCGGCATAGGCGATAGCCCGGTCTCGATTTTCATGGGCCGCTTATTGGCGCTCAGCTATGGGATTGGGGCCGCACTGACGCTCGATGAATTCGCGCTCTGGCTGAATCTGGACGCAGCGGCATACTGGTCGCGCGAGGGCCGGGAGAGTATCGACGCCGTATTTTTGTTCGGAGCGTTGCTCTCGATCGGTACCTGGGGTGCGCCGTTGTTTCGCCGGCTGATTCGGCCCCCGGAAAGC
The DNA here is from genome assembly GCA_036264455.1 of Silvibacterium sp. Classification (GTDB taxonomy): domain Bacteria; phylum Acidobacteriota; class Terriglobia; order Terriglobales; family Acidobacteriaceae; genus Silvibacterium. Next base: position 2,340 of record DATAQX010000157.1, read on the forward strand.
GCGGGCGCATGAAGCCGGAAACGAATGAATCTCCACCTTCCGGTGGATGACCCTCCCACCTTTTTCCCGGTACGATGGGGCCGAAGAGACAGGCTACCCGAAAAAAATGGAACCAAAGAGACAGATGGGCCTCGCGGCCGCCATCGCCGTAGTTACAGG
>DATAQX010000264.1:0-5182 GCA_036264455.1 Silvibacterium sp.
GACGATCTCAGAGGCAGCTCACGTATCGATTGCGCCAGCTTTGAGTCCGGATTTCGCGCAAAAGCTGGAGCACCTGAAGACCTTGTCGGGGGAAGAATTCGATAAGGGCTACATGGACGAGATGGCAGCCATCCACGACAAGGATGAGAAGCTGTTTGCGCAAGAGGCTCTCGACGGTTCGGGCGACTACAAGTCGTTCGCGGCCGAGACCGATCCTATTGTGAAGCGTCACATCGGTGGAATCCACGGCGCCGACCCTCAGTAAAGAACGGCGAGCACGGTCTGCGTGGCTCGCCGACGTGATCCTCAATCCGCAGTGCCAGGTGACGTGCTTGTAAATGATCTCGAGAAGCCGTGCAGCGCCAGGAGTTGCCCCAAGAATTGCACATCATGGCACAGGCGAATCATCCACTCGTGCAGTTTGGAGTGACTGTAGGCGCCCATCACGAGCAGATCGGCGCCAAAGGCCGCTGCTTGGGAGAGCAAAACGCGACCCACCTCTTGACCGCCGGAAGACAGAAGCTGCACGTCTACTTTCGCGCCGTGAAGCAACAGGTAGCGTGCGATGTCCGCCCCCGGCTCCTGGCCGTGACGTCTGGCCGAGGTTGATGCGGGTCTTTGTCCATACACCTGTTCTGAGGCCGGCCTGATAAACACTGTCTGCTTTCTTGGCGACCACTCCTTCGATCCCGTGGGATCTTACAAAGCTGAGCATCTGCGCCGCTGTCTTGTCCGAGACATACGAAAGGCCCACATGGTCGCTCGGTTCGATCGCCGTCGCGAGTATGGCCCGCCGCTTAGACAGCGGGAGTTGTTTCAGATCATGACCCTTGTAAATCAAGATGTCGAACGCGTAGAAGACGATGTGTGAGTCGGCCGACCGGAAGTTCTGAAGGAGATTGAAATTCGGTTTGCCCTCCTCATCGAGGGCGACGAGTTCACCATCGATTACAGTGTCGTCAGGCAAGCTGGCGAGCGCCCTTGCGACATGAGGAAAGCGCTTCGTGAGGTCAATGCCGCGCCGCGAATAGAGGATGACCTTGCCACCGGCCTTTACAGCCTGCAGGCGATAGCCATCCAACTTCAGCTCGTAAGTCCAGTTGTCGCCTTCCGGGACCTTCTCGACCGGCAGGCATTCCATCGGTTTGATGAATCGTGCATTGTGGTTCTTTTCCAATCCCGCCCTCCTGGCAATCAGTAGGAGATTTGCCCGGGGGATTGGCATGTAAAACGTTTGACGCTGTGCCGAATGCTATCTCAAAAAGTAGGCAAAAGAAAAAGCCGATCAGTTGTCAGCGGTCTACCAACTCAAAACAAATGAGAGCCTGCCGAGAGTTGCCCACGAAGCGCGCTAACTCTTTCCGTTCATTACTCTAGTTCTCCGTCTCCGGTTCACTCCATCACGGTTCGAAGCGCACGCATTTTAGAATACAGTGAAGCGTAATGGGCTAACTGCTTGCGCTACGTTTTGAAGATTGCGAGCACGCCCAGAATCACGCAGTCGAATATCGAAAAAATACTGCTTGAATGAAAGCAGCAAACCGTACCGACGAAATCATGGCTGCAGAAAGACCATTCGTTGTGGAGAGAAGACAGCTTCTTAAACAAGTTGGAGTCTTGACAGGAGGCCTGCTCTACCCCAAGGGAGCGTGGCCGCAAGCGTCATCGTCGATAGATTCCGAGCCCGCGGTGAACCTCGTTACACCGATACGTGCGCTGGCGCGCCGAGATGGCAAGCTCCTGCAGCCGCTGTTGATTTCTCCTCGTCCCGGAACGCAGGGCGAAGTCGTCACGAAACTCGATGGCGTTGAAGTTGATCGCAGGAGCGCCTCAGGGCCGGCCGGTCCCTTCGAGGTCTATTTCGAGCCGTCACCGCAGACGCGGTCTCTTCTCATCTCTGTCGAGGTAAACAACATCGCGCTGACCGAAACGGTCTCCGTAAAGCCGGCCCGGAAGGTGCTGGTCTACGTCCTGCCCCATTCGCATCATGATCTCGGCTACACCGACCTGCAGGCGGCGGTGGAAGAAAAGCAGATGCAGAACATCACGCTTGCCATGGAGCTTGCGAACAAGACAGCGAGCTATCCCGAAGGAGCGCGTTTCATTTGGAATCTCGAAGTTCTATGGGGCTGCGACTTCTTCATGCAGCGGCGGCCTGAGGCCGAAAAGAAAGCTCTCATCGAGGCCATTCGCAAGGGTCAGGTTTCGCCGCAGGGATCTTATGCGAATGAGCTCACCGGACTCTGCCGCCCCGAAGAATTGCTACGACTCTTCAAGTACGGAACGCAGCTCGGCAAGCAGTGCGGCATCAAAGTCGATTCCGCCATGATGAGCGACGTGCCCGGATACTCGTGGGGAACGGTAACCGCCATGTCTCAGGCAGGCATACGCTATTTTTCCGGCGCGCCCAACTTCTTCGATCGCATCGGCACATTTATGGAGGCTTGGCAGGACCGGCCTTTCTGGTGGGTTTCTCCCTCGGGCCGCGAAAAGATTCTGATGTGGATTCCATGGACTGGTTATGCACTCTCGCACATCACCAAGAAGCTCAACGAAGAGTGGGTGGGAAGATATCAGGACCGCCTCGACGAAGTCGTCTACCCTTACGATATCTCCTACATTCGCTGGTCGGGCCATGGAGATAACGCCGCGCCCGATCCTGAGATCAGCGATTTCATTCGCGACTGGAATGCCAAGTACGAGTGGCCTCGTTTCTCAATCGCGTCTACCAGTACGGCGTTTTCCGCCTTTGAAAAGAGATGCGGCCATCAGCTGCCCTCCTATCGCGGCGACCTGACCCCATATTGGGAAGATGGCGCAGGCTCCTCAGCGCTCGAGACAGCCATGAGCAGAAACGCCGCCGACCGGCTCACGCAGGCTGCCACGCTGGCATCCATGCTGGCGCCCGGAAGCTACGACGAATCAGCCTACGCGACGGCATGGCGGGACGTGCTCATGTATTCCGAACACACATGGGGCGCTTGGTGCAGCGTATCTGACTCGGAGAATCCATTCACAAAGAGGCAGTGGGACTACAAGCGGGATTTTGCGGTCAAAGCGGAAAGCCGTTCCGAAGCTCTGATAGCTGCATCGTTACCCGCTTCCGACGCAACAGTGCAAGGTTCCATCGATGTGCACAATACGTCTTCATGGAGCCGAACCGGCATCATTTATCTGTCCCGCCAGCTTTCCTCTGCAGGCGATTCTGTGTCCACCGCAGATGGCAGACCCGTTCCGTCGCAAAGACTGAGCAGCGGTGAGCTCGCGATTCTTGCCAGCGATATACCGGCGCTGGCCACAGCCAGCTACAAGATCTCTTCCGGACTAGCGCACCGCTCCGATCACGCGGTCACGATCAAGAACAGCGTTTTGACGAACCGGTTCCTCAGCGTCCATGTCGACCCGGAAACGGGAGACATCGTCGAACTCTATGGCAAAGGCAGCAGCGTAAACCTGGTCAATCAGGATCACGGAGCGGTGAACCAGTATCTGTTTCTCTCCGGCGTAGATTTCGCGCATCTCGGCCGCAGCGGCAAGCCTACGATCACCGTGGAAGAAAATGGACCGCTCGTGGCGTCGATCCGCATCGATTCGTCCGCTCCGGGATGCAGGCACCTTACCCGGCGAATCCGGCTTTGCGAAGAGACAGACTTCGTCGAGATCAGCAACATCGTAGACAAAGAACGTGCGCCGCTTAATCCGCATCCCGGCCAGGGTGACCAAGCCTCCGAATTTGCACAGCACGGCTCGAAAGAGAGCGTGCAGTTCGCATTTCCGCTTTCTGTACCGAACGGAAAGATGCTGCTGGATATTCCTCTCGGCGCCATGCAGCCAGAGATCGACCAGCTCCCCGGCTCATGCAAAAACTGGCTGCCCGTCAGCCGATGGATCGACGTCTCTAATGAGAGCTTCGGAGTAACGTGGGCCACGCTCGACGCACCGCTGGTGGAAGTTGGCGGCATTACCGCCACCATGCTTGGTTCACAGAAGATTCCCGCTGTGTGGCGTCAGCACATTGAACCCACTCAGACCTTCTACTCCTGGGTGATGAACAACCATTGGGGAACAAACTATCTAGCCCATCAGTCCGGGCCGGTGAATTTCCGGTATGCCTTGCGTCCTCACGAAAGCGAAGATATCGCCGCGGCGAGCCGCTTTGCGACGGGGCTCTCGCAGCCGCTCTTGGTAAGCCTTTCCGTCCATCACGAGCGTGTCCCCACATCGATGCTCAAGATTGAGCCTGCGAGCGCTCTTTTGACCGAGATGAAGCCGAGCGATGAGGGGAAGGCTTGGATCGTGCGCCTCTTTGCTGCTTCCGATGAAGATGTGAGCGCTCATCTCACCTGGTCTTCGAAGAACATCGGCCAAACGTTCCTGAGTAATCTGGCGGAAGAACCTTTGCGCCCAGTGAGCGGCGATGTCTCGATAGCTGGATGGGATCTCGTGACACTACGTGTGGAACGGACCTAGTACGGAATGGAGAAACGTGGCGTCCTCATTGCCTTCGGAAGTTGAAACGCCTGATCTGGCCCGGACCACGACGGAGACCGAACTGATGCCGTCGTTCTCTTAAAGCACGTAAGTACTGGAACGCCATCGTATGGAGAGATCCGTTTGCGGCGCGTAGGGAGCGGATGTCACCCGGCTCCGCCTCAAGCGCGAAGAGCGCGAGGACCAGCCATCCCGTCCAAGGCGGTCGCCTTCAAAGGAAGTCGAAGAATGCGTTGATCCTGATTACTGTCCTGCTGCGCGACCTGAGCCAAACCGTCGACTGGCAACAAGAATGCCATGCATACCACCGCATGAACTTGTCACACTCGGCATGCCAGTTCGGACGCATATCCGACTCGCGAACTGTTTTCACAAGGCACAATTCCCACCGGTGTATTCATAGGGCCTTAACGTGGCTGTCGCGGCCAGCTAACAGGGATCGTGGATGATCTTTCCGGGCCGGGTGCAGCCGCGAAGGAAGAGAGTATCTTCCACCGTTGCTTATGTTGAGGCCACAACCAAAACCATGGAGGGTGCTGTGAAGCGTTTTCGAAACGTTTTACCGTGTTGCGTCAGTGTGATCTTGTTGTTGGCCATGATGCCGGCAGTTACGTATGCACAGATGAACAAGGTGAAGACCGTCTGGGTCATTCTGATGGAAAATCACAATTGGACTGGCAACAACACTGGT
>DATAQX010000299.1:0-5186 GCA_036264455.1 Silvibacterium sp.
GTCTTCAAGTGCGGTGAACTCCACCGGCTGATCTGGAGCCGTCGGCAAGTTGCGGCCCGCGAGCGGCGTAAACTCGCGCCACGCCTCCAGAATTTCTTCGCGTGTTGCTTTACGCGACAGCTTGACGCTTACGCTTTCCATGTGCCCGTCTTCGACGGCGACGCGATTACAATGCGCTGTCATCCTGGCGGTAAGAGGCTTTACAATTTTGCCTTCGCGTGTTCCCAGCAGACGTAGCGTCTCGGCCTCCATCTTTTCTTCTTCGTTTTTGATGTAGGGCACTACGTTGCCGAGAATGTCCATTGACGCCACGCCGGGATAACCGGCTCCGCTTATGGCCTGCATGGTGCTCACGAAAATCGAATCGATGCCGAAGCGGTCTAAGAGCGGTTTGAGGACAAGCACCAATCCGATCGCAGAGCAGTTGGGATTGGTTACGATGTAGCCGCCGGATTCTTTCCGCCAGGATTGATTTTCAAGAATCGGCAGATGATCCGCATTCACTTCGGGAATCACCAGCGGTACGTCGTCGTGCATGCGAAATGCGCTCGAGTTCGAGATAACGGCAGCCCCAGCTGCAGCAAACGCTGGTTCGAGCTCACGGGCTATGTCAGCGTCAAGCGCGGCAAAAATGACTTTCGGTGCGGAGGCCGGCGTAGCTGGCGATATAGTCATTTTCGCGATCCGGTCAGGAAGAGCTGTGTCCAGCTTCCACTTCACTGCATCGCCGTATTTCTTTCCGCTCGACTTATCGCTTGCCGCGAGCCATGCCACTTCGAACAAAGGATGATGCTCGAGGAGTTGAATAAACCGCTGGCCGACCATTCCTGTCGCGCCAAGAATGCCAATCTTTTGCCGCATGTCTTTGTATGAGCCTGCCTTGCTATTGGCTTCGCCAGACTGGACCCAACCTCCAGGGCGAAACTTATTATTTGTTAAGACAGTGTACCGTTTTCTTACATCGGGATGAACGCGGATCGTGGGCGACTGAGTCGAGGCATCTCAAAATGAAACGGCCTGCCAAAGCGACAGGCCTATCCGGAGCGGGCTTCTGTATTCGGCTATTGTGTACTATCTTTGCCTGCAACATCGTACGTAAAATCCTGCACGGCGGTTTGGTTTGAGGTGACCGTTACGGTTGCCGTCTTCTGCCCGAGCTTCTCGTGGACAGCTACGATCGTATAGGTTCCCGGCGGCAATCCCTTGATGGCGAAATGTCCATCCTCTCCGGAAACCGCAAAGAAGGGATTCGCGGCGACGTTGATGAACGCTTCCATCCAGGGATGGTTGTTACAGCGCACAGGAATCATCAACTCCGGCGTAGGCAGCGTGCGCATCTCGCCCGCTCCGTTGGGTGGCTGAGAGATGTCGACTGACTGATTGGTGCTGATCTGCGGCGTTATGTGGACGTTATGCATTGTCGGGTCGCTGTTAGTGAACTTTACCGGCTGTCCGGCCATCACGCCCACCACATGCGGAGTAAACCGGCATCCCTTCTGGTCCATCACCATCGGCTCCGACGAAGGCGCATAGAGCCTGTTGCCGAGACCGTCCTTTACATAGATGAAGACGTTCTGAAGTCCACCGTTCTTCCCCACGTATTGCTCGGTATAGTTGGCGTCGGCGAGGGCGCATGCTGGATCCTGAGCCATGTCAATCTGTATCCGCTGCGGCACTTTCCCGTCGAGGTGAATGGTTCCGCTGATCGTTCCCGCAGTACTTGCGTCGATCGCGGTATAGACGCCCGCCGTCTTGTCTTTCTTTTTGCATCCTCCACTCACGAGCAGCAGCGTACATAGCGCCACTATGAATAATTTTCGTATCGGCATTCAACCCGCTCTTTTCTAAATTTTAAGCACTAACTGGGGGGAGGCAGTCTGAATCAGAGAGCCGCAATCACTGCGTCTGCAAATGCTTTTGTTCCCGCTGTCCCGCCTACGTCCCGGGTGAGCGTCTTCTTTTCCGTATAGACATGTTCGAGGGCTGCCTGGACGTCGGCAGCGGCTCGATTTTCGTCGATGTGTCGCAGCATCAGTAACGCCGATTGCAACAGAGCAGTGGGGTTTGCGATATCCTTGCCCGCGATGTCTGGAGCCGACCCATGGACGGCCTCGAAAATCGCGGCATCCGCGCCGATATTCGCTCCCGGCACGAGGCCCAGTCCGCCGACGAATGCCGCGCACAAATCGCTCACTATGTCGCCGTACAGGTTTGGCAGAAGCAACGTGTCGTACTGGTAGGGGTTCGTCACCAGCTGCATACACGTGTTGTCGATGATGTGCTCCCCGTACGTGATCTCGGGATAGCCCTTTGCGATCTCCCGGGCGCACTTCAGGAAGAGTCCGTCCGACATCTTCATAATGTTCGCTTTGTGAATGGCGTGAATCTTACGGCGATGATGCTTACGCGCATATTCGAACGCCCACTTTGCGATGCGGGTCGAGCCCTTTTCCGTGATCACCTTGAGGGAAGTCATCACGCCCGGCACGACCTCGTGCTCCAGGCCTACGTACTCGCCTTCGGTATTCTCGCGAACGATGATCAGGTCAACATTGGGATAACGTGTTTCGAGGCCAGGCAGATTCTTGATCGGACGGAAATTCACATACAGTTCGAATTTCTTTCGCAGCGTTACATTGATCGACTTAAATCCGCCGCCGACAGGAGTTGTGACCGGCCCCTTCAGCGCCAGCCTGGTTCTCTCAATCGACTCGTATAGCTCCTTCGGAATGTATTCGTCATACTTTTCGAAGGCCTCGGCACCCGCCGCATAATGCTCCCAGGCAAATTTCACGCCTGTCGCTTCCAGTATCCGAACAACGGCGTCGGTAACTTCCGGCCCTATTCCATCTCCGGGAATCAATGTAACTGCGTGTGTGTTCTTCTCGCTCATAGACCTCTTAACTCGCCGACTTGCCTTTCTTGCCCGGTTCGCGCGCTGTCAATAACTGCTCCAGCTCTTCCTTGAATTCGCGCACATCTTTGAAATCGCGATACACGCTTGCAAAACGGATGTAGGCGACCGTATCGAGCGTCTTCAGTCTGTTCATCAGCAGCTCGCCTATTTCGCTCGTCGTTCGCTCGCGCTCGGATGAGTCCATGAGAAATGTCTCCGCCTCATCCACCAGCGCTTCCAGTTTGCTTGCCGATACCGGTCTCTTTTCGCAGGCATGCAACAGCCCGCTGAGGACTTTTTGCCGCTCGAACTTCTCCCGGCGGCCGTCCTTTTTCACAACCATGTAGGGAATTTCGTCGATTCGCTCGTACGTGGTAAAGCGCTTGCTGCAACGTTCGCATTCCCGCCGTCTGCGTATCGAATCGGCTTCTTTGCTCTCGCGCGAGTCAACCACCCGATCCTGCGCAAACCCGCAATATGGACACTTCATTTCTGCCTTGATTCTATCAGTCGCCGATCGGCTTCTGGTCGACAGGACCGCTGGATTCCCAGCCGCTTTTGCTAATCTACAGGCTCACGCGCGACGCCGACTTTCTATTGCATGCATCCAATCCATTCATGACCATACGCGAACGCTCCATTCTCAAAGGCGCACTTGCCGGCCTGATCGGCGGGGTTGTCGGTGCCGGTGCCAAAGTTCTTGCTGAACAGGTATTCCCTCCACGCGTTCTAGGTCAGACGCCACCACCCGTCATCCTTGTCGAGCGGGTTGCAGGTCATGCTCTGCCTCAAGACCAGAGACGGATCGCCCTGCAAGGCATTCACTGGGGTTTTGGGGCTGCGGCAGGAGCCGTGTACGGCGCGCTGGTTGAGGTTGAGCCTTCCTTCGGAGCCTGGCGGGGCGCGGCCTTTGGTCTCACCCTGAACAAACTCACCCACGAGTCACTTCTGCCGCGAATGGGACTGGCCCGACCCAAGGAAGAGCAACCTACCCAGGAACGCATCAGCGAGTGGGTCACCCATGCGGTCTATGGGATATTCACCGATTCTGTACGGCGAGTTGTCCGACGCAATCTGTAGGCCGATTGTGCGTCAGGTTGTCGTCTCGTGCATTGTTTCCGTGGCCGTCATCGCCTCAACACCCGCGTGCTCGCTCTCTTCGGCCACCTTCTTGAGGGATACATGCTCAAAGCGGGCCCAGATCAGGCCGAGTGGAATCACGCTCATGAAAGTGACGAGCAGCAGCACTGCACCGCACCCCAGGGCGGGTTCAGGATGAACATGGAAGAACGCCTCCATGGCCGCTGCGGTCAAGCCGATCTGTGTGAACCACCCCAACACTGGCAGCTGAAGTATCGATGATCCCATACTTGCCGCCATCAGGAGCATGCATTTGGCCAGAGTCATTCCCGCCAGTTCAGGGGAAGCCACGAACGCCCGTGTTGTTTCCACATACGCATACGCAATCATGAGCCAGTGAACCAGAGACACCACGACGACCAGCAGAAAATCACCCAGTGAGCCGATCGCGTTCAGCCCATCTCGGAAGCCCAGAATCTTCTCACTCGCCGATTCTCCAAGCTTTTCGGAGAGCAAGCCCAGACTCCGCCGGGCGATCCCGGCGACGGCCCTGCCGGAAACTCTCGCCAGAACCGCGAAGAGCGCCAGCGCCACTGTGGCGAGCAAGCCCCCAATTGCTGCCTTGTGAATCAGATCAGGACGCGGCAGACTTCCGCGATCCGGCGAGAACAGGAGCACGATGGAGAAAATCACCGCCATTGCGCCCATGTCGAACATGCGCTCCACGGTATACACCGCGATTTGTGAACTCAGTGACAGCTGCGTCCGCCGCGAGATCAGATACGGCCGCACCAGGTCAGCCAGCCGCCCAAACAGCGCTACCGCAGTAAACCCAATGACCTGCGAACCCACCAGTTTCAGCGGCGAAACCGGCTTGGTAGGTCTCAGGAGTATCGACCAACGCGCTGCGCGGACGCCGTAAGCCATCCAGATCAGGGAGGTGCCAATGGCGATCTTCCGCCAGTCGGCCAGTTTCAACTGCTCCCAGAAGACGCGCCAATCGAAATGTATTCGCTGGCGTGCAACCAGCACCAGCGCCAAGAGGGCGACAGCGACTGCCAGCCACAGAATCCAGCGTTTGTTCTTCAAAATTTACTCTCCATCGAGGAAGAAGGAATCAGCGCGTTGCTTTTGCGACTTGCGTCCCTGACGCGGTCCGAACATTTTTGCGCGCCGCAATGCGCCGGTTGAACTCGTGGATCACTCGAGC